>PMJN01000480.1 GCA_003157445.1 Micrococcales bacterium | reverse complement strand
ATCACCCCTCATTCCTGTCAAGACAACCCACTCGTGGGCGTGTCAAGTCTGAACCCGGCAGGTCAGCCCTTGACGCTCCCAGCGAGCAGGCCACGGACGAAGTAGCGTTGAAGACTGAGAAACACGATTAGCGGAATGACGATCGTTAGGAAGCCCGCAGGGGCCAGCAGCTCCTGGTGCGCCCCGTAGCTCCCCACAAGGCTCTGCATCCTCGCCGTGACGGGCTGCATGTCCGGGTTGGACCCGCCGAACGTCTTGGCGACCAGCAGGTCGTTCCACACCCAGAGGAACTGGAAGATCGAGAACGACGCGATCGCCGGCATCGACAGCGGCAGCACGATCGACCGGAAGATCCGCAGGTGGGAGGCGCCGTCCACGCGCGCGGCCTCGATGAGCGAACTCGGAAGCTGGGCAATGAAGTTGTGCAGCAGGAACACCGCCAGAGGCAGCGAGAACATCGTGTGCGACAGCCAGATCTGGGTGAGGGTCCCGTTCACGCCGGGCGAGGGCAGGATCGTGACACCGGCGATCTGGAGTCCATGGACGTAGTACTGCTGCAGCGGCACGAGCGCCATCTGCANNGCCAGGGAGTAGCCGGCCATAGATGCGACGAAGATCGGAATGATCGTCGCAGGGATCGTGATGGCCAGCGAGTTCACCAGAGGAATGATCAGGCCCCCCTGGCTGGTGAGCACCTGGTCGTATCCCGACAGGCTGAAGCTCGGGTGAAGGAAGAAGACCCACCAGCCCGTGGTCGCCGCGTCCTCCTTGGACCGGAAGGAGTTGATGAACAGGCCGAACGTCGGAATCGTCCACATCACCCCGATCGCGATGACCAGGACCGAGGCGAGGGAGCCGCTTAACCTCTTGCGGACCGCCTTGACCGCGTCGGTGCCGGTCAGTGGCCTCTGGACGGCGGGGGGCGCTGTGGTGGAGGTCATCGTGTCTCACGCTCCCTGCGCAACTGGCGGATGTTGTAGAACACGAGCGGAGTGACGGCGAGGAAGAGGATCACTGCCAGCGCGCTACCGCGGCTGACCTGGCTAGTGACGAACATGTCGGCATACATCTGCCGCGCGAGCACATCGGTGTCGAAGTTCCCGTTGTTGATCGTGAACACGATGTCGAACACCTTCAAGGTGGTGATCATCACCGTGGTCAGCACGACCACGAGCGTGTTGCGGATCATCGGGATCTGCACGGTGCGGAACAGGGTGAACCCCTCCGCGCCGTCGAGGCGCGCCGACTCGATGACCTCGTCCGGGATCGCCTTGAGCGCGGCCCCCAGGACCACCATGGCGAACCCGGCCTGGATCCAGATCATGATGACCATCTCGAGGAAGGTGTTCGTCGGAGCGGTGATCAGCCAGTTGGGCGGGTTGCTCCAACCCAGCTTCATGACGATCTCGCTCAGCAGGCCGGTCTGCGGCTGGGACGGGGTCACGTAGTTGTAGACGTAGGACCAGATCACCGCGGCACCGACGAAGGAGATCGCCGTGGGCAGGAAGATCATCGTCTTGGGGATGGAGGAGTACTTCATCCGGTCGACCAGGAGGGCTACCAGCAGGCCCACGGCCACCGCAGCGGCCGGGACGATCAGCAGCCACAGCACAGTGCGCAGGATCGTCTGCTGGGTGGTGGGGTCCGTGAAGGCATAGGTGTAGTTCTTGAAGCCGATGTACTGTGTGTCGAGCTGACCGAGGAACTGCTGGTTCTTCAGGCTGTTGTTGATGGTCGTGATCGCCGGGATGATCAGGCCGAGGGTGACCAGGAACAGCGCCGGTCCGAGGCAGATGACCACGGCGATCGGCTTCTGCAGCCGACCGGTAGCCCTACCTGCCACGAAGAAGACGATCACCAGGATCGCGATAAAGCCGCCGACAGCTTCGATGACGCCGAGCAACGTGGTGGCCGCCTGGCCAGCAGTGCTTGAGGCCATCAGGAGGTATGCAGTGGCCACCACGGGCTCCCTTAGCTATCTGACTTCGAACAAAACAGTACTGGTGGAACGCCTGCGTGCTTCGGTCCGCGGGACGCACCCGCGGACCGAAGCACCTCAGGGGTCGATCATGTCGTGCCGGTGACTTACTTGGTCGGCCAGGCCGCGTCAGTCTCCTTGGCGACATCCAGACTCGACTTGCCGCTGCCGAACCAGTCCACCATCGCCTTCCACTCCGCACCCGAACCGACGGCGGCAGGCATGGCGTCCGAGGCGTCGAACCGGAACGTGGCCTTCGGGTCGGCCAGGTACTTCGCCGAGATCTTGTCGATCGGGTCGGTGTACAGGCTCTGGTCGACCTTCTCGTTGGCCGACACCCAGCCCGGGGCGACCTTGATCCGGCTCTCAGCCCACTGCGGGCTCGACAGGTAGTTCTGCACAGCCTGGGTGGCAGGGTCGCTAGCGAACGCGGTGACGAACTCGCCGCCACCCTCGACGGGAGTCACGATCGATGGGTTCACCGCCGGCAGTTTGAACGCGAACACGGCGCCGTCCGGACCAACCTTGGTGCCCTTGGGCCACTGCGCCTCGTAGAACGACGCCTGCTGCAGCATCCCGCACTGGTTCTTCAGGATCGGGAGCCCAGCGTTCTGGAACGTGGTGGTGGCGATCGTCTTGACGTCGCCGTAGCCGCCGTTGACCCATGCGGGGTTCTGCATCCAATCGACCACGATCTTCATGGCCTGCTGGATCTGCGGGGAGGAGAACGTGACCTTGTGGCTGATCCAGTCGTCGTAGACCTGGCCGCCGAAGCTCCCGAGTACGGCTTCCTCGAGCCAGTCAGTCGCCGGCCAGCCGCTGGCCGTGCCGGAGCCGATCCCGCCGCACCACGGCTTGACCGCGCCGGTCATCTTTGAGGCCATCTTGGCCGACAGCGACATCATGTCCGCCCAGGTGGTGGGCACGGTGTAGCCGTTGTCGGCGAAGTACTTGGGCGAGTACCACACGAGCGACTTCATGTTGGCGCTCATCGGCGCCGCGTAGAACGTGCCGTTGACGCTGCCGTAGCCCTTCCAGGCGGCGTTCCAGTTGGCCTCGTTGGCGACCGTGTCTGCCGGCGGCTTCTTCACCGTGCCGGTCTGCACCATCTGCGAGAGCAGTCCGGGCTGCGGGATGATCGCCAGGTTGGGGGCGTTGCCACCGTTGACCTTGACGGGGAGGTCGGACTCGAAGGTGTTTGACCCGGTGTACTGGATCTTGATGCCGGTGCACTTGGAGAAGGCGGCCCAGGAGGTGTTCAGGGAGTCCGACTCGGGGCTGAGGATCGACCCGAACATCGTGACCGTCGACCCACTGTGGCCGGCGTAGGGCTGGTACTGCGCGCAGTCACCGGTCAGCGTCGGAACGGCGCTGGATTGTGCGGTGGTGCCGGAGCCGCTCGAACATCCAGCTACCGCGACCAGGGCCACCACCCCTGCTGCGGCTGTGGCAAATCGTGTGTTTCGCTTCATGTCTATCCTTCCCGGTCGCAACCGCTGGATGCGACATGTGGGTGGTAAGTGCAAGCGCTTGCGCAAGCAAGCACCACGATAATGCCACTCGTCGCCCCGTAGCCGTCAAGGTTCCGAAAGTTGCGATTTGGTCACGGCCCGATAGCTCGGTTCGTGAGGCAACACCGGCATTCCCGCTGCAGCGGGACCACCGACGGTGCGCTCCTCGTCTTGTCGAGGGAAGCCGCCCCGACCATCCTCGCGCAAGCCCCGTTGGCGTGATCGTCCGATGAGACACCCCGAGCAGACCGACAGGGTCGGCCCCGGAACGCTGAAGCGTGGCGCGGGCCGACCCGAGCCGAAATCATGGGCCATATTGCTAGCACAACGACGAGCAGAATCATGGAGGAGGCCAGGGCCGACCTGCCGGTGACTTCCAGAAACGCGTTGAGGACTGCGGTGGTTCATTCTCGTACTCTCCTCTTCGAGACGCTGTCCACGACCGGCGGCCGGAGGCTCGAGTGGTATCGGACCGTCTAGAGGCGATGTCTGCTCTGGCAGACCCGACGAGGCGCGTCATTCTGGATGACCGGCAGGAACAGAGCGGCCAGACCCTGTTCGAGCTCTGTGTCGCACTGACGAACAAGCACGGGCTCGGCTCCACTTGTCAGGCGACTTCCCAGCACCTCGCCGTGCTCGAGACGGATGGTCTGGTCATCACGCGCCGCCAGAGTCGGTACAAGCACCACGACGTGGAAACCACCCCCTTGCACATCTCACCCCAGCGGTGGCGGATAGACCACTAGCGGAGAACGTCGGGAACAATCTGCCAGAGAGTTCGAAGCCCCCCGCCGAGCTACTCGGCGGCCTGCTCTGGGGCTCTGGCCGACGTAGGCTGCCCGGCATGAACGACCCCTTTTACCTGCCGCTCGGCGATGACCGCTGGCGCGCAACAGTCCACACGACCGGCCCATGGGATGCTCGCTTCCAGCACGGCGGACCACCAAGCGCGCTGCTCGCTCGCGCCATCGAGCAGCGCAGCCCGCGGGCGGACATGATCATCGCCCGGATGACAGTCGACATCCTCGGAGCGATCCCGGTGGACGAGCTGAAGGTCCGTTCGCGAGTGCTGCGCCCTGGTCGCAGCGTCGAACTGGTCGAGGCGGCACTGTCCGCTGGTGGTCGTGAGGTTGCCAGGGCGCAGGCCTGGCGGGTGCTGCGTACGACCCAGGAGATCGCCCCGCGGCAACCTGCTCCCACTGCTCCGCCGCTGGCTGCCGAGGGTAGCCCGCTCGTGGCCGACGGCTGGGTCGACGGCTACCTGTCCGCGGTCGAATGGCGCTTCGCCGCAGGAGAACTCGCGCAACCTGGCCCGGCGACCGCCTGGACCCGGCTCCGGCATCGACTGGTCCCCGACGAGCAGCCCAGCCCACTGCAACGGGTGCTCGCGGTCGCCGACAGCGGCAACGGCATCAGCAGTGAGCTGGACCTGACCAACTGGCACTTCATCAACCCCGAACTCACTGTGCACCTACATCGCGAAGCCATCGGCGAGTGGATTTGTCTGGCCGCCCAGACGGCCATCTCCCCCGGTGGCGTGGGTCTAGCCACCAGCGTGCTGAGCGACCTGGACGGTCCGATCGGCGTAGGTGCCCAAAGCCTGCTCATCGCCCAGCGCCAAGCCGAGGGCAGCCGCTGATCCCCGCATGCAGGATCGGACAATTCTGGCGGTAGTTGCGCCGATGGGCGTCTCGGGGTCAAAGGGTAGACGCTGCATGGATTGCGGGTGTGATTCCACCCAGAGTCTGGCGTGGTCGGGGTTGAGTTCGGTCGCGACCTCGAGCAGCCGCCGGGGCGCGTGCACGGAAAAGTCGGTGTCCTCGGGAAGTACTGGCGCAACAGCGGGTCCAGCTGTTCTGGTTGGATCCTTGGACCTGAGCGAAACGCCCTTCAGCCATCGAAGACCAGGTCGCCGAATAGCTGACTTTGGCGCACGAGTTCGCCGCCCAGGCCACTGCGAGCCTGAGTCCTGTGAACTTGCCTGTGACCTTTGAGAGCGATCTGGAAGACGAGCCAGGAGCCGGCGGCGGCGTACTCGTGCTGAGCTCTCATCCGGGGCGGTTTTGACTTGGGCCCGCGTCGAGTCCGAACACTTCCAGAATCAACGGACCGTCGCCGCCGCCATCGCGGTCTGCGCTATCGTCCGGTCTGCATCCATCGTCAAGAAGGAGATGTTTTGAGAATTCCAGCCGGTTGGTATCCGCAGCCTGATGGTCACAGTCCAGCCGGTTGGTATCCGCAGCTTCCAGCCGGTTGGTATCCACAGCCTGCTAGTCGGCTTTCTACCGGTTGGTATACGCAGCCTTCGAGTCGGCTTCCAGCCGGTGGATATCCGCGGCCTAATGATCAGCGGAGGTATTCGGGTGACGAACTGTGGAACGAACACCTCGCCCCTGGTGTTCTGCAGGCGCCGACTGCCTTCCCGTTGTTGGAGAAGGAGCACCTCACAGCATCAAGTGGTCGAAGGTTCGCTGTGGCCGGCTCGCTGGGCTGGGGCGCTCTGGTACTCGTAGTCCTGATCGGCGCACTCAGTTTCGGCGTCCGTGGTGCGACGATGATCTTTGGGCTGTTCGCGCTCGTTGTCGGAATGATCGCCTTAGGTCGGGGGCGGGTCGGTTGGGCCCGGGTGGGAAACCGTACGGCGGGCAGTGCAGTGCTCGTTGCGGGCCTGGTCGCTATCACTGTTGGTTGTCTGGACGGGGCAGCGCCCAGCAAAACCAGCCACGCCAAGAGCGTTGTTCCGACCGTGGCGATATCCGATAGCCCGAGGCCTTCAACATCACATCTGACTCCGGCTGCAGTGAGCATTTCGAGAACTACCGCGCCCACTGTGCCTGTAGCGTCAAACTCGATCACGACCCACCTCGGCGTGGCCCCTACGTCCTCGCACTACAACGCCACCCCCACACCCACGCGTGCACCCACGCGTGCACCTACGCGTGCACCCACACCCACACCCGCGCGTGCACCCACACCCACACCCACACCCACACCCAGGCCAACACCAACTCCAACTCCAACAGCCACACCCACACCAACACCCACACCCACACCCACACCAACACCAACACTCTGACGGCGAGTGTCCTGCGACCTCGCGGGCCCGCGTCATCCTCAGGCAGAACGAACAGCTAGGTCGACGACAACGTCCGCCGATAGTCCTGCGAAGCCACTCCAACAACCCGCCAGAAATGGTGGCGCAACAGCGCCGCCGCGCCGAATCCGCTTCTCGTTGCCAGGATTCAACACTGAGGCCGCACTCTTCCAACTCGTGCTAGGACCCCCCTGCCATAAGGCGGGTGCAGGCTCCTCCACGCACGTGCACAAGATGATGCTGTCATCGTTGGAAATGGGCCGCATTCCTGATCACATAAGCAATAAGGTGCTTCAAGAACGAAATCGCCAGCGGCATCAACCGAGGTCAGAAGGGAGCGTCGGTGAACAGATCCCCCGGTGAGACGGTGGCCCTCATGCTGGCGGTGCTGGTCACCGGATTCGTGCCACTGCTGGCTAGCGTTCCGGCCTCACCGCGCTCGGACCCCGCCACTCTGGTGACGCACCCATTTCATGACCCAACAGATGGAATGGTCAGGGCCATGGGCCTGACCAGCGTTCCTGCACATTCCGCGGCTACTGCGGCGAAGCGGAGCACAACTGTGGCGCCGCAGAACACGGCTATCGCGCTGCCGCTGATGTCATGGGCCGACTACGTCAGGACGAGGGGTCCGGTTCCCTACCTGGTCGAGGCGAGCGTTCAGACTTCGATCAGGAAGTGTTACAACACGACCCGGAACGTCTGGCTCACTTTCGATGACGGGTACACGAGCCAGGCGAACCTGAACTCGATCTTGCGGACGCTCAGCTATTTCAACGTACGCGGACGGTTCTTCCTCATTGGGTCCTGGGCCAGGCAGCACCCCGACATGGTGAACCAGATCAAGGCCGCTGGCCATTATGTGGAAAACCACACGAACACGCACGCGCATCTGGGCCAGCTCGGTGATAGCGACGTATCAAGTCAGATCAAGTATGGGCAGGCGTCAAACTCATCCCCGAAACTGCTTCGCCCGCCATACGGCGACGGCATGTTTACGACCAGGGTGTACTACCTGGCCCAACAACAGGGCTACCGGTTGTGCGGATGGGGCACGGACTCCCTTGACTATGCAGGCGTATCCGCAGCGGTCATCGTCAACAAGGTCGTGCGCGGCGACTTCATGACCCCGGCGGCTGGTCCAGGCCAGACGGTTCTGATGCATCTGAGGAACACCCAGACCCGGTACGCACTGCCGATAATGATCCCGGCACTGTTGGCCGAGGGTCTGACCTTCGACAAGCTCAGGTGACGTGGCGGCTCTCTGCTTCCACGGCCATCGAGATCCGCGTCGTAGCGCCAGAGGCGTTCAGAACTCCCCGTTGACCAGCCCCATGACCTCGATCCGCCAATCCTCGAAGCTCATCGGCGGCTCACGGTCCAGCAGCTCAGCCAGCGTCTGCTCACGGGACGGCTCGCCGCCCAGTGCCACAGCCGCGATATGCTCGGCCAGTTCGTCGTGGGGTAGCACTCGGACGTCCATGCGGGTCCCTGACTTATCAGCCTGGATGGCATGGGCAAGAACGTTGAGCAGCGCCAGCCTCGCATTCTGGTCATCGGGTGCTGAGGCCTCGACCAGGGTATTTCCCCCCACGAGAACGACCCGACCACCGTCGGACAGCGTAGGCAGCAGCGTCGAGGCGGCGGCGAAACGGGCAAGCAGCCCGTCTTGCAGGAAGTTACGCACACGTTCGACAACTGTGTCTCCGCGTGCTGCCACGTGCACCGGCAACTGGACGTATCCGTCCAACGAACCGGGTGAGAAGCCAGCCAGAGCCGCGTCCAGCTTGACTAGATCATCGACCCCGGTCACCTCGGCACCTCTGTGCCGGAGGGCTTCGGATACCGCAGCCACCTGTCCTGCTGCTCCCGTCACCACTATCGACGACCCCATGGCCAGTCCCCTTTCGTCGCTGTTAGCCGAGGTTAGCGAACCAAGCCGCTGTTGACCACTGGAGCGGCAAGAGTTGGCGATGCGTGTGGAGGCACCTAGCTATTGTGGCGTTATGACAGATGAACCCAGGAGTACCAACCCGACGGGTTCGCCGAAAGCGACACACCGGCCCCTAGTGGTCCTGGACAAGGTCAACAAGTACTACGGGACGCTACACGTCCTCAAAGACATCGACCTGACAATTGGCGAAGGCGAGGTCGTGGTGGTCATCGGCCCATCGGGCGCAGGCAAGTCCACCCTCTGCCGCACGATCAACCGTCTGGAGACCTTCGAGTCGGGCACCATCACGATCGACGGTCAGCTGCTTGCGAGCCAAGGCACGGCCCTGGCGCAGCTCCGTGCAGACGTCGGCATGGTCTTTCAGACCTTCAACCTTTTTGCACACAGGACGATTCTGCAGAACGTGACGCTAGGCCCCATCAAGGTGCGGGGCGTACCGAAAGCCGTTGCGGACACAAGGGCCATGGAACTGCTCGAGCGGGTTGGTGTACAAGATCAGGCAGACAAGTATCCCGCCCAGCTCTCGGGGGGCCAGCAACAGCGTGTCGCGATTGCCCGCTCGCTCGCGATGAAGCCAAAGGTCATGCTCTTCGACGAACCGACGTCGGCGCTGGACCCCGAGATGATCAACGAGGTTCTCGACGTCATGACCGAGCTTGCCAAGTCCGGCATGACGATGATTGTCATCACCCATGAGATGGGGTTCGCCCGCCGCGCAGCCAAACGAGTAGTCTTCATGGCCGATGGCCAGATCATCGAACAGGCGACGCCCGAGGAGTTCTTCACCAAAGCCACCTCGCGGCGCGCCCAAGACTTCCTTGGCAAGATCCTTCACCACTGACCACGCGGTCTCCATTGGCGCTGAATAAGGACATTGACGCCAGGGACTGAAGGTGGCGGGCTATTTCACTGTCAGTGCACCCAGTACCGGCCAGCCAACTCATACAACGAAGGTCCTACCTGGCGAGAGGTAGGACCTTCGTTGTACGTCCACTGTACTCGAACCGGAAACCATCCATGACCACTGTCAAGACAAGAGCACACGGTGACCGCGGTGCCAACGTGCCAGAACAGCCCCGCTCAGGCGAGGCCCAGCTCCTTGGCCTCTTCCCAGAGCTCCGAGCGAACGTTGGGATGAGCAGCATATTCAATCAAGTGACGTGCCTGGGTCTTCTCGTCATAACCCAGCAACTCGGCCACACCCTGCTCGGTCACCACAGCGGTCTGCTGGAATGAGGTCACCGGCTCATCCAACAACGGAACGACGGCTGAGCAATCGGCGCGCGGGTGCCAACTGCGCAAGGCGATGAACGCCTGGCCGCCGGGCGAGTGCAGGGCTCCAACGATGAAGTCAGTCTGTCCGCCGTACCCGGAATAGATCCTGGCGTTAATCCGCGAGGCATTGGCTTGGGCGAACAGATCCACCTCCAGGGCGGCGTTCACGCTCGTCATCTGGCGATTGGCAGCAATCAACGCCGGGCTGTTGGTCTTTTCGGTCCGCAGCATCTGCAAGCGAGGGTTACCGTCCACCCAGTCATACAGCCTGCGCGAGCCAAAACAGAAGGACGCTGTGAGCACATGGTCCTCCTCGAGCGCGTTCGCGGTGTCCAGGTTCAGGAGCCCGTCGGAGAACATCTCGCTCCAGACCCGCAGCCCGCTCCGGGCTGCCAGAGCCTTCAGAGTCGAGTCAGGCACCGCCCCAATACCCATCTGCAGCGTTGCCCCGTCATCGATCATGGCCGCAATACGGTCAGCGATCACCAGGCTGGCCTCATCCGCTGGGTTGTTTTGCACGTCATCGAGCTCGCACTCGATCTCCACCGCGAGGTCAACCGCCTCGGTGGGGATCTGTGAGTCCCCGAACGTGTATGGCATGCGGGAGTTGATCACCGCGATCACCAGGCCACCGCGGGCACGGCAGGCTTCGACCGCCGCAGGAAGGATATTCACCTCAATTCCCATGCTCAACAGGCCGTCCCTGGCCGGAGCGCAGTGCAGCAGAACAATATCTGGAGGCAGAGTCCGCTGAAAGAGCACCGGCACCACGGACAGCCTGCTCGGGATGTACCGCAGGGCCGGGTGGTGACGCATGCCAGGACCAACGAAGCTGGTCTCGGCAATGACCCCAGAGCGAGTCGGAATGCCCACTGGGGAGTTGATCTGATAGATGCGATACCGCTCGATCGCGCGGTCGACTGCCTCAAGTGCCGACCATGGTGTCGTCGCATTGCCGCCAACCACCACTCGCGGCACGCCCTCAATGGCACCCAGGTGACGTTCAAGCTGGTCGAGGCTTATCGTCTGCACTTCGCCATTGTGCCCGATCGTGGCCCCTCACGCTCGTCCGCGCACTTGGTCACTCGGGCGGTCGATTCACCGAATGGCCTTGATGGGTCACAGCAAAGACAGCTGCTTGTGTGCGCCGTTCCATGCCCAGCTTGCCCAACACCGCGGTGATGTAGTTCTTGACAGTCTTCTCGGCCAAGGACATGGCCTCACCGATCTGACGGTTCGTGAGGCCCTCTGCGACATGGTCGAGGATTCGACGCTCCTGCGGGGACAGAAGCCGCAGCCGCGGGTCGGCTCCCGCGTGGTTGGTCCAACCGGCTCGCACCCGTTCAATAGTCAACGGATCGATCAGCTGTTCCCCGGCGGCTGCCTTGCGAACGGCCTCAATCAGTCCGTTGCCCTTGATGTCCTTCAGCAGATACCCAGCCGCCCCGGCCAGAACCGCCGTTGCGAGCGCTTGTTCGTCGTCAAAGGACGTCAGGATCAGCCCCGCGATCGCAGGGTCCACCGACCGAACGTCGCGGCATACGTCGATGCCCGACCCATCGGGCAGCCGTGCGTCGAAGATCGCCACGTTGGGTCGAAGGGCGGGGATCCGTCGCGCCGCCTCGACAGCAGAGCCGGACTCGCCTACCACTTCGAAGTCGTCAACGGTCTCAAGTAGTTCCCGAAGTCCGCGTCGCACGATCTCATGATCATCGAGGAGAAATATGCGGATCGTCATCTCGTCGCCTTCCCGTGCCGGATTCCATCATCATGGCCCATCCAAGCGGCCAATGATCGGTCCCACCCCTTTTCGGCAGATCCTCGGCTCAGGCTTCGCACCGCCGCCGGCAACAATGCCAGAGGTCGGCGGGTCAGGCGTCGGCCACCGGCGAGGTGACATGGCGAACGCCCTTAACGGACTGGGCAACCGACGTGGCTGCTGCTCGCTCCCGGTCCGATCCGTTGCCCCTCACCTGTACTACCCCTGCGTTGACCTCGACGTGCCAGGCCGCCAGACCGGTCTCCGCCAGGGTTCTGGTGATTTCGGCAGCTATCTCCTGGTCAGATCGAGCCATCGCCCGTATCACGTCACTTCGGCTGACGACTCCCAGGAGCACCTCGCCCTGCACGACGGGCACGCTCTTGAAGGAGGTTGTGGCAAAGGTGTGAGCCAGGTCCGCCACGTCGCTGTCCTGACGCACTGTGTGGGGGTGCGCCGTCATCACCTGACCTACGGTGGTCAGTCTTGACTCGGCCGACTGCCGAACTGGGCGCACGTGCGCCCTGGGGTCTGGCTCCAGATCTGCCTTCAGCAGGTCAGCCTCGCTGATGACACCGACCACGCGCTCGGCATCGTCAACGACAGGAAGGCAGGTCACCCTGGCGGTCGCCATCAACTTCAGCGCTGTCTCAAGGTTCGTACCCTCATGCACGCTGTATGCCGGACTCGTCATGATCTCGCGAACAAGCATGTCGACCTTTCCTTTGAACGCACAACTCGAAAGACCAGCATGCCTCGCCGCGACCAAGACAGGAACAGTGAAAAGTGTCTCAGTGGTCGCACTCCGGCAGCGCCTCCCATAACAACGCCGTCCCCCGAGGCGTCCTGGCCAGCAGTTGGAGCGAGCCCCCGTGGGACTGGGCGCGTTCGCGAAGGTTGGCCAACCCGCTCTGTACAGCCGATGGGGAGATGCCCACGCCGTCGTCAAGAACCTCAACCTGAATCGTGGCGTCGTAGGTGATCCTGACACTTACGCTGGATGCCTCAGCGTGTCTGACGACATTGGCCAAGCCCTCACGCACAACGGCCACAAGATCGGCCTCGAGCTCAGCACTCAGCGAGTCAAGAGATCCCTCGATAGTCAGGTCGGGGACGAACCCCAAGGTTTGTGTGGACCCCCGCACCAAGTCCGTGATCTCGTCGCGAAGCTCGCGCGTGGGCTTTGTCCGATGAAGCGCGAAGATGGTCTGACGAATGTCCTTGATGGCTGCATCCAGGTTGTCCACGGCCTCGTCGAGCCTGGCGCTCACGTTGGGATGCTCGGCCAACCGCGACGTCGACTGCAGCGACAGGCCTGTAGCGAAGAGCCGCTGGATCACGTGGTCGTGCATGTCGCGAGCGATCCTGTCACGATCCTCCAACAGGGCCACACGTGAGCGATCCTGCTGGCCGCGAGCCGCGGTCAGGGCAAGCCCCATCTGCTGAGCCAACGCAGCCAAGGGCGGCACGACATCGCCGACGAACGGCTCGGCTGCCGCAGCCCACGCGACAGCGAGCACACCAATCTCGTCATCGCCCACTGTGATGGGCACCAGCGCTGTGGGACCAGCGGGATCTGAGGCCCCCAGCGCCCGCACATCATCTGTGAGGCCATCGGCCGTCGGGTCATCAGGCCTGGTCAGCAGCAGAACAGGCTCACGTGTGGCCACGAGCTCGCGCCAGTGACCCTTGCGCAGAACTGCTCCTAACCCAGGATCGGGGGTTGGCCCGCCTTCCTTGGGCTCCTCAACATGGACTGCCCGCACCACGAGGTGTCCGTCGTCGTTGTACAGGGCCACCATGGTCAGCTGGGCCTGGGACAGCTCACAGGTTCGCTGAGCCAGAAACTGCATAGCTGATCTTTCGTCCCCTCCCTCCAGGAACAGTTGAGTCACCGCCCCGGTAGTCGCGAGCCACCGCCGCTGCCGGCGGCTCGCCTCATACTGGCGTGCGTTGTCGATGGCGATGCCGGCGGCTGCCGCAAGAGCCACCAGGATCGCTTCATCGTCCGGGCTGAACTCCGCGGCCCCTTGCTTCTCTGTTAGGTAGAGGTTGCCGAAGACCTCGTCACGGATGCGGATTGGGGTGCCGAGGAAGCTGTGCATCGCGGGGTGGTTGGGCGGAAAACCATAGGAGTCGGGGTGGCTGGCGATGTCAGGCAGCCGCCGTGACAGCCCTTCCCTGATCAACACGCCCAGTACGCCGTGCCCCCGAGGTGGGTCACCGATTGCCTCACGCTGCGCCTGGGTGATCCCTTGTGTCACGAACTCGATCATGTGCTCGCCGTCGGGGCCGAGCACGCCCAAGGCACCGTACTTCGCGTCGACCAACTCACAAGCAGAGTGCACGATCCGGGTCAGGACGTCAGCCAGCTCTAGGTCTGCGGTGACCGCCATCACTGCGTCAAGAAGCGCACTCAGACGCTGTTGGGCCCGTTTGGAGGCCTCCTCACGACTGCGCAGCTCATTGAGCAGCGTCGTCGGGTCGAGCGTCGCCGCGGCCGGCCATGGCGATTTTGGGCCTGCAGTTCTCGCGTCGGACTCCACCTAGTCGATTCTAGGGTGAAACCGACGAACTAGGACTTGTCCGTAGTCCTCACATCGACCCCACCCGCCGGCTGCAGCAGGAGGTCAGGGCCCGCAACGGTCAGCACGTCGCAGCAGGCGTGCTCCTGACAGTACTTACCCACCGCGTTGACGGCGTCGGGCGCATCGCGACCCACTACCAGGACCGCGGCGCCGCGACTGCGTTCAACCAGAGTCAGCGCCGCGTCCCCCTCAACGGTCTCGAAGGTGCACGGCACCCGCCGCTGTCGGTGCAAGGCACGCAAGGCGACCCCGAACATCGCCACGTCCATTTCCGTGCGGTCCTCCGCGCTCAGGCCTGCAGGCAGCACCTGAACAAAGCGCACACGGGATCCACGGTGCACGGCTTCGCGCACAGCCGCACCGGCGACCAGAGTCGCCATGCCGTCGTTGACCAGACCGGCTACCACGTCGGGCACGCCACTCGGCGATTTCGTGCCCGACGAGCCGGGAGTGGTAGGTGTCTGCATGGCAACGATCGTCGCGCCTTTGTACCGCCAGCGGCAGAGTCGAAAGTCCCGTTACAACACCCACCAGAACACAAGATCGGCAGGGCCCGGGTCGGCGGGCGGGCAGCCAGCGACCAGGAGCGGTATGGCTCGCGGCCGGCCTTCGCCCCACAACCGGCCGACGAGGAGGTTCCTCAGGCCTCCAGGAACTTGAAGGACCTCCCGAGCCACGGCACTGGCTCCCGCGGCGCTGGTGACAATCGTGTAGTGGTTGACGTCAGGCACTTCCCTGATCTTCACGGCGGGCAGATCAGCCCTCCAACGCTCGATCTCTGCTGAGCTATAGAGGCCACGAGTCTGGTTGAGAAGTCCTCGTTGCGCGGTCAGGAGCGAGATGACCTGGTTCGGTTCCATGCCAGGGCGCCGCAGCCCAACCAACGGTGCTTGCACCACTCCCCCGCCGTATTGGTCCATCGAGTCCGCCCTGACCGCCTCCGCCGAGGCTGACGGCCGCAGCAACGGCTCCGGGTCAGGTCATAGTTGGGGTAATCAGCGAGTCCATCGATGTCATCGTCACCCTGGTCGGCGAAGGCCGGGTGCTGCTTCCAGAACTCTAGGTACGCCGCGATCCGGGAACGTCATCGGCAACCGAGCATCAGCGGGACCCAGGATGGCCTCGAACAGATCCTCCCTACTGATGCCAGCCGGGACGCTCCGAGGAAGACCGCCATCAGCAGGACATCGCTGAACCGATCCGGATACAGGTGCGCCGACACCACCGCAACGAAAGCGCCCATTGAATGTCCGAGCAAAATGGCGGGCGGCAGGTCCAGCCACTGGATCACTGCCTCGAGATCCGCCGCGTGTCTGGCCATGCCGTAGGGTCCGGCAAGCCCGGCACTGCGACCTCGACCACGCAGATCAGGGACGTTGACATCCTCTCGTCCATAAATGACCAGGATTCCAACCGCTGCCCGAAGACAACAGGTGCAGGTTCGCGCTTCACAGACAGGGCCAAAAACTCCCAAGTCGCCGCGCGCTGCCGCGCCTGGGCTGGCGCGGTTCACGCTGGTACCGCCAAACAGTGCCGGGCTTGGTTATCACCAAACAGGATTGAACGTAAAGCCTCCCACCGACAGGGCGAAGAGTTTCCTCCCAACCCGCAACGGCCGGGTTTGCACCTAGGAGAAATCCGATGAGCCGCACGTGCGGCAAGGCCTTGGCAAGGCTCGTCCAGGCCAGGGTGGGAGACGGTGATCCCGTACACCGCGTGACCGTTGCGCCCGAGTATTCGCAGTCGTTCGAATCCCACTGACCGACCCGCAGAGTCCCACCGTCCACCGGGACGTCCTGGGTACGGTAGGCCATTGTGGCCCCTCAGTCATGGCTGCTGCCTTTGCTGTGGATCAGACCGGTCGAATTGTCTCTAGAGCAGTGGCGGAGGGGGAGGCTAGACCAGTGGCCGAAGGGAATGTACGTTTTTGATGAGGGCACGTCTTAGGCGTGGCCCCGTGCAATTAAGACCACGAACCCCATGACGGCCAATAAGGAGAACAGCCATGACCCTTGCCCTGATCCTCCACCGCGTCAACGACTTCGAAGCCTTCTGGCGGGTGTACGACTCTGTCGCCCCGATGCGGGCCGCTGGCGGGGTTACCGAGGAGTCTGTTCACCGGATGTCGGGCGATCCGAACAATATCCTGGTCATTCACCAGTTCGACTCGCTGGACACGGCCCGGGCGTTCTTCGCCAACCCCGACCTGCGCGATGCGATGGCGCGTGGCGGGGTCAAGGGTGAGCCCCGCATCGAGTTCTTCGACTAAGCCCGATGTCGGGCCCACAGGCATGATTACCGACGACCTGCCCGATCTGATTGTCGCTGATGGCCACGGATGGCTGCAGTGGCTCAGTGAGCACCATGAGATGTCCACGGGCGTGTGGGTGGTGCTGGCCAAGAAGGGAACGACCCACCCCACCAGCCTCACCCACGACGTCGCGCTCGATGAGGCTTTGTGTCATGGCTGGATCGATGGTCAAGTGCGCCACCGTGACCAGAGCACGTACCGCCAACGCTTCACGCCCCGCCGAGAACGCAGCCGGTGGTCGGCACGCAATGTTGCCATCGTGTCGCGACTGATCGCGGAGGGCCGGATCCAGCCGGCAGGCCTGAGCCAGGTTGAGCGCGCCAAGGCCGACGGCCGCTGGGACGCGGCGTATGCCGGCCCGGCCAAGATGCAAGTGCCGGCCGACCTGAACGCGGCACTGTGCGCGTCACCTTGGGCCCGAGCCATGTTCGAGATCCTCACCAGCCAGAATCGTTACGCTGTGCTGTACCGGATCGACAGCGCCAAACGCCCCGACACCCGGGCCCGTGCCATCGAGCAGTTCGTGGCCATGCTCGCCCGCGGCCAGACGATCTATCCGCAGAAGCGCGCTCTGGACACCTGAGCCGCCCGCGCCGAGCGCAGTAGTGAAGGGCCGAGCGAAGTGGTGAAAGCTCAGCTTGGGGCACCTGGCAGGATGCTAAGCTCCCCGGCGCCCAAAGCTGAACCGTTGGGCCTCAGCGCGTGATGATGACCTTAAGTGCCTTCGACTGTGCCGCGCGACTGAAGGTGTCGTAGGCATCCATGATGGAGTCGAAGGTAAACCGGTGGGTCACGAACCTCTCGGGGGTGAGCTTGCCCTGGGCGACTAGTTTGAGCAGCATCGGAGTAGTGGTGGCACTGACCAGGCCAGTAGTGATCGCGACATCCTTGATCCATAGGTCCTGAAGCTTCAGCTCCACCGACGTCCCGTGCACGCCGACATTGGCCACTGTCCCGCCGGGGCGGATGATCTCGGTAGCCATGTCGAAGGTCTGCGGAACGCCCACGGCCTCGATCGCAACGTCCACGCCCATGCCATCTGTCATGGCCATCAGCTTGGCCTTCCAACCGGCGCTGCCGCTGTTGACCGAGTCGGTGGCACCGAAGTTCTTGGCCTGGGCAAGCCGGTTGTCGTCCAGATCGATGGCGACGATGCGGGACGCGCCATAGAGCCCTGCGGTCATCATCGCCGAAAGGCCCACTGGACCGGCACCCACGACGGCAACCACGTCGCCAGGCTTGACACGGCCGTTGCGCACACCGATTTCAAAGCCGGTCGGCAGGATGTCAGAGAGCATGACCGCGGCCTCATCACTGACGCCCGCAGGCAGCTTGTGCAGGGAGGACTCCGCGAAGGGAACGCGCACATACTCCGCCTGGGTTCCGTCGATGAGGTGGCCGAAGATCCAGCCGATGCCCGATGCACCCTCCTTGTTCAGACAGTGCGCTGGGAGCTGCTGGTGGCAGTACGAGCATGAGCCACACGAGGTGATGCAGGAGATGATCACGCGGTCGCCCACGACAAGCTTGCTCACCGCGGAGCCGATCTCAGTGATCGTCCCGACACCTTCATGGCCCAGAACCCGCCCGTCGGTCACGGCCGGGACGTCCCCCTTGAGGATGTGTAGGTCGGTGCCGCAGATTGTTGTGGTGTCCACCCGCACGATCACATCGCTCGGGTCGACGATCTTGGGGTCGGGCACTTCTTCCCACGACTTTTGATTCGGTCCGNNGACCGGTTTGCTCGGCGAAACAGCAGTCCTTGTTGTTGCAGCTCGCGTCGGGCATCATCCGACGTCAGGATCCCTTGGGCGCCGAACTTGTCCGTTGCGAAAGGCACCCGGGCGAACTCGGTCACCTCAAGCCAGAACTGACGTTGGAATGAGGCTGGTCTCAATAGCAGGCACCTCACGGAAGCAGACAAGGGGAAAGCACCAGAAATGACTGATCTCCAGACCACCCCATCTGCCGGGAGCACCTGCGGACAGCGCGCCACAATCCAAGCCACGACGGAGTCCACAGCCCAGGAAGCAACTCAGGACAAAGCAGAGAAAGCATCCAGCAGGCAAACGCGCCCCTGGATCCGCAGGAAGCGCTTCAGCCTGCCTGCGGCTGTCATCCTTGTCTTCGGGACCCTCATGATCAACACGGGTGGCAACGTGCGCGGGCTCTTGGAGCCCACCATGGCCTCCTCGGACTCAAAGGTGGCGGGTGCCGACAACGCGGCGGCGACCGCGGCGATCGACCAGAGCGTTCGCGACGGACGGTTCGCCTTTGTGGTGAACTCCGTGCAGCGGCCCACCAAGACCTTCACTGACCGTTCAGGCAGCACTCAGCGCGCTGTGGGCATGTACGTGATCGTCCGAGTCAGTCTCACCAACATCGGCTACGACCCGGCCAGCCTGCCTGCCACGGATCAGTTCCTGGTCAATGACACAGGCCAGAGGTACGCGACCAGTGCTGCGATCTCGTCTCTTAAGGGCACCGAGCAGGTCCTCGTGGAGAAGATCAACCCCGGCCAGACGGTGGACCAGGCCCCGCTGCTCTTTGATGTGGCTTCCGGAACCACGATCTCCAGCATCGAGCTTCACGACTCGGCGACTTCGACCGGGGTCCAGGTCAAGCTCCCTTAACGCCACCATCAAGTTGTTCCAGGCCAAGATAGAACGGGGCTGATCTGAGCAGTCAGTCGTGGTCAAAGGCCTCCAACGCCTCGATCCGGTCGCGCACTGCCCGGCGCAGAATCTTGCCAATCTGGGAGCGCGGGAGGTCATTCATGATCACCACCCGACGCGGCACCTTGTAGCCCGTCAACCGCTCGCGTGCGTGAGCACTGACTCGATCAGGGTCGACTGTGGCCCCAGCGGTGGGCACGATTGCAACGACGACCTGTTCGCCAACGTCCCCAGCCCCCCGGACGCCGACCACGGCGAGGTCATCAATCTCGGGTAGGTCCCGAAGAACCTCCTCGACCTCGGACGGGTAGACGTTAAAGCCGCCGGTAACGATCACCTCCTTGATCCGGTCGACGATTCTGACGAAGCCGTCCGCGTCCGCGACCGCGATGTCACCCGTACGAAGCCAGCCGCCGGGCAGCAGAACCGCTGCGGTCTCCTCCGGGCAGTTCCAGTATCCAGCGAAGACCTGCGGCCCGGAGATCAGCAGCTCGCCCTCTTGGCCGATCCGGAGGTCTTTGCCGGGGTCGTCAGGGTCGACGATACGGATCCTGGTGGAAGGAAAGGGGACACCCACCGTTCCTGGCCGGCGCGTTGCCGCGGCCGGGTTCCCCAGCGAGATCGGCGAGGTCTCGGTCATCCCGTAACCTTCGACGAGCAGCCCGCCGCTGACGGACTCCCACGTCTGGACCACGGCAGGCGGAAGCGCCATAGCACCGGAGATCGCGTAGCGGATCGAGGTGAGGTCGACCCGGCCTTCCCGGGCCGCCGCGCCCAGCCGCTCGTAGATGGGCGGGACCGCGGGCAGGAAGGTCGGGGGGCGGCGTCGTATCGCATCGATCATCTGGTCAAGATCAAATCGGGGCAGCAGCACCAGGGTCGCGCCCAC
>PMJN01000338.1 GCA_003157445.1 Micrococcales bacterium | reverse complement strand
GACAAGTGCTCGGCGCCCTGCGTCGAGCGGGTCAGCGCCGATGAGCACCGGGTGATCGCCGAGGACTTCTGTGACTTCATGGCTGGCAACACCGGCAAGTTCGTCAAGCGTCTCGAGTCTCGGATGAAGGCCGCGGCAGCCGCGCTCGATTACGAGCAGGCGGCCCGGCTGCGCGACGACCTAGGTGCGTTGACCAGCGCGCTGGAGAAGTCGGCTGTGGTCCTGGCCGACGCGACAGATGCCGACGTGTTCGCTCTGGCTGCAGACGAGCTTGAAGCTGCGGTGCAGGTGTTCCACGTCCGGGGCGGGCGCGTTCGGGGTCAGCGCGGCTGGGTGGCCGAGCGTGGGTCGGAGGACGCCACGGAGCTGTCATCGGTAGTTGAGCATCTGCTTCAGCAGGTTTATGGGGGTGAGTCGCCAGAGGGAGTGCCGCGTGAGGTCCTGGTCCCGGTACTGCCGCCAGATCCGGTTCACATGGGGCAGTGGCTCAGCGGCCTGCGTGGTGCCCAGGTCGACCTGAGAGTTCCCCAGCGCGGCGACAAGCGTGCTCTGATGGAGACAGTCAGGCGCAACGCGCAGCAGTCTCTGGTTCGTCACAAGGTGGCCCGGGCGGGCGACCTCACTGCCCGGAGCCGAGCGCTTGAGGAGCTGCAGGACGGGCTCGAACTGGCCGCTGCGCCGCTGCGGATCGAATGCTTCGATGTCAGCCATGTCCAGGGCACCAACGTTGTGGCCTCGATGGTGGTCTTTGAGGATGGATTGCCGCGCAAAGCTGAGTACCGCCGGTTCATCGTCAAGTCAGCAATAGGGCCGAGCGGTGAGGCCAATCCGCAGATCGATGACACTGCGGCTATGCACGAGGTACTGACCCGCAGGTTCAAGCGCTATCTGGACGACCGGGTCGAAGCCGGCGACATCGAGGGTATGGCAGTCGATCCTGACACCGGCCGGCCACGGCGGTTCGCCTATCCACCCAGCCTCGTGGTTGTCGACGGTGGTCTTCCCCAGGTCAATGCCGCTCGAGCAGCGTTGGTGGATCTGGGGATCGATGACGTAGCCCTGATCGGGCTGGCTAAACGTCTGGAGGAGGTCTGGGTTCCCGGTAGGGAGTTCCCAGTGATCCTTGCGCGCACCAGCGAAGCCTTGTACCTATTGCAGAGAGTGCGCGATGAAGCCCACCGGTTTGCCATCACGTTCCATCGTGCACGGCGCTCAAAGGCGATGACAGCTAGTGCCCTGGATGACATCCCGGGGTTGGGCGAAGTGCGCAGTAGGGCGCTGCTGCGACATTTCGGCTCGGTTAAGCGACTCAAGGAGGCCTCGGTCGAACAGATCAGGGAGGTGCCGGGCATCGGTCCCGCTCTTGCTGCCACGATTCAAGTGACATTGCATCGCCCGACAACTCAGACAGGACCCGCCGTCGACATGACCACCGGCGAGGTGCTGACATGACATTCAATCGCGACCAGACAGCGAGGACAGCGATGACAGCCACATCCCCCGGCCCGAACACCGAAGCGTCTCAGAGCGGTTCGGGGACAGTCAATGGCCCCGATATGACCGAGCTGGTCATCCTCACCGGTATGAGTGGTGCCGGTCGCAGCACCGCGGCCAACGTGCTGGAGGACATCGGCTGGTATGTGGTCGACAACCTTCCGCCGCAGCTGATGCTTCCAATGGCCACACTGGCAGCTCAGGCCTCCGATGAGGGTGTGACCAAGGTCGCGGCGGTGATCGACGTGCGCAGCCGCGTCTTCTTCGCTGCTTTCCGGGATGCCCTGCAGTCACTGCGCGCGATGGGGTGGGCGCCACGGGTGATATTTGTTGATGCCACAGACGAGGCCCTGGTCCGACGTTTCGAGAGCGTTCGTCGTCCGCATCCATTGCAGGGTCACGGAAGAATGCTGGACGGCATCATCCAGGAACGTGAGCTGTTGGGGGATCTGCGTTCCGAGGCCGACGTAGTGATCGACACCTCGGGTCTGAATGTGCACCAACTGTCGGCCAAGGTTTCCCAGATCTTCGCCGCTTCAGATGGTCCGCGGCTACGCATCGCAGTCATGTCCTTCGGCTTCAAGTACGGGATCCCCCTGGACGCCGACCTGGTCTTCGACATGCGTTTCCTGCCCAACCCGTTCTGGATCCCGGAGCTTCGGTCCAAGAACGGCACGGATCTGGAGGTGTCGGCATATGTCATGGGCAAGCGAGGGGCGGGGGAGTTCGTCGACCGTGTCGTCGACCTGATGCAGCCGATGATCGTCGGCTACCAACGTGAGGGAAGGCGCTACATCACCTTGTCGGTGGGCTGCACCGGTGGCAAACATCGCTCGGTGGCCGTTGCCGAGGCGCTCGCCAAGAGGCTGAACAGCCAGGATGTTGCCACCATCTTGGTTCATCGCGACCTGGGCCGCGAGTGACCACCCCGGTCGTGGTGGCCCTTGGGGGCGGACATGGCCTCGCCGCCTCGCTGCGGGCACTTCGTCTGCTCACCGACAAGATCACGGCTGTGGTCACCGTCGCGGACGACGGCGGTTCCAGCGGACGGCTGCGCGACGAGTTCGGGGTGCTCCCGCCCGGAGACCTGCGGATGGCCCTGGC
>PMJN01000071.1 GCA_003157445.1 Micrococcales bacterium | reverse complement strand
CTTCAACATCAGGGCAGTGATGACACCACCGACCGCCAGAACGAGCACGACAACGGGCCAGATGAGCGCTTTGCCGTGTGCACGAACACTGAGCACGACGTATTCGCCGTCCGATAGCAGCTTCTTCGAAAACGCCATGTACGCATCCTCCCAGACCCGTGGGTCATGGCGAAGGCACGGTCACGTCAACCTGGGTCCGCCCGCAGATACACGGCGCCTGGATGCCCAGAACGTGCTGGACGAGGTCGCGTGCCCCTAGTCGCCTTGAGCTCAGTGGCTGCAATGCCCTCTGACCGGTCGCTTCACGTTCCATCGGCTGCTCGCCCGCCCACTATCCGAGATCCCGGCGGCCGAAGGCTAAGATTCCGATGCTCAAGAGTGCGACGCCGAGCAAGACGATGACCACCAGCGGAAGGACGGTGAGCGGGGCTGCTGGCAGGTGGGGGGTTTGCTGAAAGGGCGAAAGGTCATTGACCCAGGCGGGCACCTTGAGCAGCTCGCCGAAGAAGCCCACCACGAAGAAGGCGGCCATCGCGGCCCAGGCTGCCCCCATGGCTTGGGGCAGAAGCCCGAACAGCGCCACGGCCAAGCCCACCAGAAGCCACACTGCGGGCAGGTAGACGAGCATCGCCCCCACGATGCGCGGGACCTGGCCCGCGTCTTGGGTGAGGATGGCGTACGGCAGGGCCGCGCCGAGGCCGGCAGCCAAGAGCACCAGGACACTGCCGACCAGAGCGACCACGACATGCCCGCCGACCCATGCCGGCCGAGATGTGCGGGTGCTGAGCAGTTGTTCGGCGTGCAGGAGCCTCTCTTCGCTCCGAAGCCCCTGGACCGACTGGACCCCGTAGAAAGCAGCAATGATCGCCAGCATGAACACGGCGGTGCCGAGGTAGGCGTCGACAAGGGTTGTCCCTCCCATCCGGGCGATGAACTCCTTCATCCCCTGGCTGTTGCCCACGAAGCCGCTGATCGCGTTGGCGACCGAGCCGAACGCCAACCCGATGATGAACATGGCAGCCACCCAGGTGGCCGCCGTGCCGCGTCCAAGCCGAACCGCCAGGCCCAGTGGGCTGCCAAGGTTGCGAGATGCCCGCGCTGGCCCTGATCGCGACTGGACCAGGCCCGCGCCGATGTCGCGGCGCGCGCTGAGGGTACGAGCCAGGTACAGGAAGACCACGATGAACACTAACGGGACCAGCAGCGGCCACCATTGGTCGCCCGCGAAGGGACGGGTCTTCTGCGACCACCCGATGGGGGACAGCCATGAGAGACGGCCGTCTCCAACGTCGCCGAGCGCGCGCAACATGAAGGCCGCGCCCAGAACAGCGCAGGCCAGACCAGAGGCCACCGAAGTGTTCTCGGTGACCTGGGCGGTGGTCAGCGCAACGGCGACGAAGAACATACCCAGAGCCACCGACGACGCGCCGAACACAAGCGACCCGCCGGCGGGTAGGCGCTGGCCGATCAGCACCGCGACCACGAGCCCCCCAACCAGCAGGTTCATCGAGGCCGCCACGACCAGCGCGGCACCGATCTCAGCATGACGACCCAACGGGGTCGCGCGCAGGAGCTCGGTGCGCCCGCTCTCCTCTTCGGCTCGGGTGCAGCGTGTCACCATGAACAGACTCATCAAGGCGACCAGGACCAACGTGGCCGTGCCCACCTGGAACGCCACCTGCCCGCCCACCGTGTCCAGGCCCTGAACCGGGCCGTTGAACACGATCACGCCGTCGTTGCCCGCTGATGCGATGGCGGCTTTGTCCAGGTCGTCCTGGGTTGGGAACAGGGCCTTGATCGAGGGGACGGTGACCGTCACGAGCACCACGATCGAGGCGATCCAGACGAAAAGGCGGACCCTGTCACGGTGGCCGATGAAGCGCACCAGGGTCCAGGTGCCGCTCAGATCACTCACAGTGACCTCATTGCTGGCCGGTGGTCATGTTGGCCGATCCCTCGGTGGCCGCGTGGGTGGCTTCCTTGGCCATGAAGTCCCCGTACTCTCGCAAGAACAGCTCCTCGATTGAGGGGGGCGCGCTGTTCAGAGAACGCAGGCCGTGTTCGACAAGAATCCGCATCGCCGGCTCAAGCTGGTCCGTCTCGACGTCGAAGGTGACACGTTGGCCGTCCAGGACGAGGTCGGTAACACCGGGCAGAGCCGAAAGGCCGGTGGGCGCCTGGGTGGTCGTGGCGGAGATAGACGTGCGGGCCAGGTGTCGCAGCTCGGCCAGGGTCCCGGACTGCACTGTGCGGCCGGCGCGGATGATGCTCACCTTGTCGCACAGGCGCTCGACCTCGGCCAGGATGTGACTGGACAGCAAGACGGTGCGTCCTTGCTGCTTCACCTCGCGGATGCAGTCCTGGAACACCGACTCCATCAGCGGATCGAGCCCCGATGTCGGCTCGTCCAGGATCAGCAGCTCCGCGCCCGAGGCCAGCGCGGCAACCAACGCCACCTTCTGACGGTTGCCCTTGGAGTAGGTGCGCCCCTTCTTGGTCGGGTCCAGCTCGAAGCGTTCGAGCAGCTCGTCCCGGCGCCGGTAGTCGAGGTCGCCGCGAAGCCGGCCCAGTAGGTCGATCACCTCACCACCGCTCAGCTTCGGCCACAGGTTCACCTCACCAGGGACGTAGGCAAGACGACGATGCAAAATCACCGCCTCACGCCACGGGTCGCCTGCGAGCAGGGACACTTCTCCGGCATCAGCATGCAACAACCCCAGCAGCACGCGAATTGTCGTTGTCTTTCCGGCGCCGTTCGGCCCGAGCAGGCCATGCACCTGGCCAGTGGCAACGCCAAGATCCAGCCCGTCGAGGGCACGCACGCTGCCGAACGTCTTCACCAAACCTCTCGTGGAGATCGCCTCAGCCATGAGATCGACCTGCCTTCTGCTCGCCCAACCTGAATCAGACTCCTGCGCGCGCAGGGCGGCCGCCACCACCGGCCGCCCCGCTCAACGCTACCGAAGAACAGGTCGCCAAGGCCGTGACCGACACCATCTAGTTCTTGGTCAAGATCAGGGCCGCATAACCCTGACGATGTCGCAGACGGGCGTTCGCCCGCTCTGTCTGCCAGCAGCGGCGGATACAGCCTGGATGATCTCGGTCCCGCCGCCGCCGCAGGGCCAAGGTCAAGCTCAGGGGCGGGCTCGCGCTACAGTCCAGTCATGACTGACATCGCGTGCACCCAGTGGTGGCTGCCCTAACCCGGCGGTCCATCCTGTTGCGCACGCACCAAGGCCGCCTCGTCGAGGTGGCCTTTTCGTTGTAGGTCAGCGGTTTCGGCGAGGCCTGAACGAAAGGCACTGCTATGACAGCCGTCTCCGGCATCACCCCATCAGGACGTCTGAGCCTGGGCAACTATCTCGGGGCGCTGCGCCGCTTTGCCGAAGATGACGGCGAACCCGGGTTCTACTTCGTGGCCGACCTGCACGCCATGACCACCGGCCATGACCCGGGACAGCTGGGCAGGCTGACACGCGAGACGGCTCTGCTGCTTCTGGCGTCGGGTATGCCCGAGGGCTCGGTCTTCATCCAGTCAGCGGTCCCCGCCCACGCCCAGCTCGCCTATCTGCTGGAGTGCACTGCCTACATCGGCGAGCTCTCCCGCATGGTGCAGTACAAGCAGAAGGGTGGCAGACCGATGACCAGGGCGTCGTTGTTCACCTACCCCTGTCTGATGGCTGCGGACATACTGCTCTACGGCGCGACCCGGGTCCCCGTCGGCGGCGACCAGGACCAGCACGTCGAGCTTGCCCGTGATCTGGCAGTCCGGTTCAACGCCACCTACGGCCAGACATTCATCGTGCCCGAGCTGGCACGCGCGCAGGCTGCGGGCCGGGTGGGAGATCTGCAGACACCCACGGCCAAGATGAACAAGTCCGAGCCCGACCAAGCCTGCGGGGTGCTGCGGATGCTCGACAGCCCGGATGTGTTGCGCCGCAAGGTGATGCGAGCCGTCACGGACTCCGACGGCGAGGTGCGCCACGATGGCGATACCAAGCCCGGAGTTACGAATCTTCTGGAGATTCTCGGTGCCTGCACCGGGATGGAGCCCGTGGCTGCGGCCGCACATTACTCGTCCTACGGGGACCTCAAGAAGGACACTGCCGACGCGGTCGTGGCCCTGCTCGAGCCGGTACAGCAGCGGTATCGTGCCCTGGCTGATGACCCAAAGCGGGTGGACGAGCTGCTCGAGGCTGGCCGCCAGCGGGCTGCCGGGTTCGCGGCGCCCCGACTGGCGCGCGCCATGTCCGCCGCCGGTCTGATGGGGTGAGGTGAGCCATTCGTCGGGGTGCACCGCGGCTAAGGGAAGGCGGCAAAGCGACCGGTGGCCGCCACGCTGGACAGGACGACCTGCGCGATGGGTTCAGGATGCTTGGGCGCGTGGGCAGTGCGAGGCTCGAGCCCCAAGAACCACCGAACACCTACTTCTCGATGCTCAGCCGACGCAGGAGGGCCTCGATGTCGGCGAGCAGGTCGCGAGTCGTGTTGGTGGCAAGGTCAACACCCGGATCGCTGGCATCGGGCCTACTTCTGCGCCAACCTCGCTGGTCAAACAGGATGACCCGGTTCAGCCCCGGATCGAAGTGCCCGTCGCCAGCGGGGCGTACACCCTGACCCGGACCCCCATGCAGAACCACCGCAGGCTTTCCTCGGGTTCCCGCACGCCTCCCAGTAGGTCAGGTTGGCCTGGCCCACCTCGAGCAGTCCGTGATCGTAGGGCTCGATTTCCGGCTAGGGCCCGACTACCGGCCGCCCTGCGCCCTGGCTGCTGTGTGAAGTCACGGCTCGCTCAGCTGTGCAAGTCAGTCAACGAGCTCGTCGACGAAGTGCGAACGCTCTTCCCATGGAGTCGAGAGCACCACGGTCGTACGGGTCGAGACGTTCGCCGAAGATCGCACCCGGGCAAGCAGGTCCTCCAGGTCGCCGGGTGTGGACACCCTGGCCTTGAGGATGTAACTCTCTTCTCCCGCCACCGAGTGGCAGGCCTCGATCTCACCGATGTCGCGAAGACGGTCCGGCACGTCGTCCGGAGCTCCCGGATCCGTGGGCGTCACCGAGATGAACGCCAGGAGCGGCTTACCCAGCTCGGTGTGGTCCACGATGGCGCGATAACCCTGAATCACCCCCCGTTCCTCAAGTCTGCGCACCCGCTGATGGACTGCCGATGTCGACAACCCGGTGACCTTGCCAAGATCGGTGAAGCTCATGCGGCCGTCCTGCGACAACAACTCGACGATGCGGCGATCCAGATCCTCCATGGCACAAGGTTACTAACGACGGTGCACCTGAGGGCGCAGGCAGGGCTGGTGATGGCACCATGACAACTTGACATCTTCCCGGCCACCAATGACCAGGATCTCCAACCCCTCACCCGGAGGCAACATGTGCAGCTTCACGCTTCACAGACAGAGCCAAGACTCCCAAGTCGCCACGCGCTGCCGCGCCACAGCCTGCCGCGGTTCANNCAGCCTTCCACCGACAGGCGCAAGGGTTTCCTCCCGGCCCGATGCGACCGGGTTTGCACCCCAGGAGTGCGATGACCCAGCGCCTGATGCTTCTGGACTCTGCCTCCTTGTACTTCCGCGCCTTCTATGGCGTGCCAGACCAGCGACGCAGCCCCGACGAGCCGCCGACCAATGCCATCCGGGGGTTTCTGGACATGGTCGCAACCCTGGTCACCGCACATCGCCCAACACATCTGGTCGCCTGTTGGGACAACGACTGGCGGCCGGCTTTTCGGGTTAACGCCATCCCCACCTACAAGGCGCACCGTCTCAGCGCAGGCAGCCTGGTTGCGGAGGAGACCCCCCACGACCTCACTGCCCAGGTTCCGTTGATCATGGATGCGTTGGCGGCCTTGGGGATTGCCCGCATCGGCTGTGATGGCTACGAGGCCGACGATGTCATCGGCACGCTGACTCATCGCGCGGCCGGCAATCATCCGGTGGATGTGGTCACAGGCGACCGAGACCTGTTCCAACTCGTCGACGACGAGGCCGGCGTGCGGGTTCTGTACACCGCTCGCAGCGGCGTACGGGACCCCGACATCGTCACCCAGTCATTCCTGCAGGCCAAGTACTTCGTTCCCACCGGCCAGGCCTACGCCGACCTGGCGACCCTTCGCGGTGACACCAGCGATGGGTTGCCGGGGGTGGCCGGCGTCGGGCAGAAGACCGCGGCCACCTTGATCAACCGGTATGGGGATCTGGCCAGCCTGCGCCGCGCCATCTCCGGCGGCGACCCGCAGATCAAAGGAGCCCAACGACAACGACTGGAAGCCGCATCGGCCTATCTGGACGTCGCACCCATGGTGGTCCAGGTTGTCTTGGACTGCCCGATCCCCCACTTTGATGCCCGCCTGCCTGCAGAAGTGGGCAACGTGAGCCTGCTTTCCTGCCTGGCTTCAGGCTACGGGCTGACCAACCCCCTGAACCGCGTGCTGAACGCCATCGGTCTCGGTGGCGATAGCTGAGGGCGCAACAGCCACACCCCCTGGAGCACATCAGCGACGAAGATGCAGGCGGCTGGACCTGCCGCGCATTGGACCTGGGCACTCGCACACGGTCGATTGCCCAAACACAGCGCCAACCCAGTGCTGCCACCACCGCCCGCACCGCGCTCTACGACTGTGGTTGCTCAGGGTCCTTCATCTGGTCATCAGTGTCTTCATGGGCGGCTTGAGCGTCGACGGCGGTGGCACCCTCGGGCAAGTTCGACCGGTCGGGTGCGATCACCATGTCCGGCATGCCGGCACCGGGGGTCCTCAGAGCGCGCCGCTCGCCTTCCGACTCCTCAGCCATGCCGGCCAAGACGAGGTCGTGGGCACCCCGCCGAGGCAGTGTCTCGCCTTTGAAGTAGGACGGAGCCACCACGCGGTACACCACCATGAGCACTCCACCCAGGACCAGGGCACCGATCCCGACCACGAACACCCCACCGATCCCGAAGATGGTCGTCTTGCCGTAGCTCGGCTGGGCGTAGTTGTAGGACGCGTCCAGGAACGCACCCAGCAGCAGCAGCCCGCCCAGGAACGGCAACACGCCCTTCATCCACAGGTCACGCCCGCCTGCGGCGATCTTGCGCCGGTAGTACCACACGCAGGCGAACCCGGTCATCCCGTAGTAGAACGCGATCATCAGGCCAACCGCCGCGATCGAATCGGCCAGCACATTCTGACTGACCAGGGTCAACGCGACGTAGAAGAGGATCGAGATGCCGCCCATCCACAGCGTCGAGTCCGTCGGCGTCAGGTAGCGGGGATGGATCCTGGCGAACTTGGCAGGGATCGCCCTGAAGGCGCCCATCGACAGTGCGGTCCGGGCGGTGGGCAGGATCGTCGTCTGCGTAGAGGCGGACGCCGAGGACAACACG
>PMJN01000292.1 GCA_003157445.1 Micrococcales bacterium | reverse complement strand
TCAGTGCCGCGATCGTTGTCGCACAAGGCAGTTCCTCCCCAACCCTTGACGAGGTGCGCGACCAACTGCGCGGCATAGTGCCTGACTTTGGGCTGCCGCGGCGGCTGGTGACCGTGCCTGAGCTCCCGCTGCTGGGCCTGGGCAAACCCGACAGGGCCAAGGTCCGAAGGCTTTTCGACCACAGCCACTAAGACGTGACAAAATCAGTACAGGAACATCAGGCAGTCAAGCAAGGAGGTCGGAATGGGCGATGTGCTGCTCGTCGTCGTTCCGCTCTTATTGGCGATCTATACCGTGATCGACGCGATCCAGACCGAGGACAGCCGCGTTCAGCACCTGCCCAAGCTGATCTGGATCATGTTGATCCTGCTTTCTTCCCCGACCGGGATCGGCGCTGTTGCCTGGCTCGTCACGGGCCGCCAACGCGGCCCTCGAAGTGGACGCCGAGGGTCCAACTACCCCGCCGCACCTCGTGGCCCCGACGATGATCCGGATTTCCTGCGCAATCTGTGACTGCATCTGCCCGTGACTGCCCATCGCCTGACCTGACAAAGAACGAAGCGAGAAACAACTCCATGGCCACGTTGTCCGAGTGGGTCGAGGGCGCCCGGCCCCGAACCCTTCCCGCCGCTGTCGCACCCGTTCTGGTCGGCACCGGCGCCGCCTACGCCCTCGACCAGGGTAACGCGGCCTACGCCGTGCTTGCCCTACTGGTCTCCCTGGCGTTGCAAGTCGGTGTGAACTACGCCAACGACTACTCCGATGGCATCCGAGGCACCGATCAGGAACGAGTGGGCCCTGTGCGGCTCGTGGGCCAGCGGCTGGCCAACCCTGCCACCGTCAAGCTCGCGGCAATGCTCTGCTTCGCCAGCGCGGCAGTGCTGGGGCTGGCGCTTGTGGCTCTCAGCGCTGCGTACGTGATGCTGCTGGTCGGCGCCGCCTCGATCGCCGCCGCGTGGTACTACACCGGGGGGAAACGGCCTTACGGATACTCGGGGCTGGGTGAAGTCTTCGTCTTCGTGTTCTTCGGTCTGGTCGCCACCTTGGGCACGACCTACACCCAGGCGCTCTCCCTCAGCGCGGCCTCGATCGCTGGTGCGATCGGCGTCGGTGCCATCGCCTCAGCGATCCTGGTCGCCAACAACCTGCGCGACATCCCGACCGATCAGATACACGGCAAGAAGACTTTGGCCGTGCGGCTGGGCCAGTCCCGGACCCGCAGGCTGTACGCCGCGCTGCTAATCGTCGCGCTTGCCTGCGTCCTGGTGGCCGGCATCATCGACCCGACCGCCCTGGTCGCCTTGCTGTCCTTCGTCCTGGCGATCCCCTTGTTGCGTCGCGTCCTGGGCGGCGCCATCGGCAAGGACCTGATCCCCGTTCTGTCCGGGACCGGGCGCCTCGAACTGGTCTATGGCGTGCTCCTGGCGATCGGGTTGATGGCCGCCCCGCACCTGAGCTGAACGGCAGGAGTCCCTGCCGCAACCGCCTCAGGCTCCCTTGGAGTCCCGTCCAGCCTCAGAGTCCTCGGCGATCTCGTCCGTACGGTCGGTTCCAGCCTGCTCAGCGCGCCGAGCACGTTCATCAACGCGACGCGCGATACTAGCGCTGAACTGGGCGCGCGGACCCTGCAAAACGAAGTATGACACCACCACCGAGCCCAACGCCGAAAGACCGAGCAGCCACCAGCGCTGGCTCGCATCGCGCAGGCCCAGAAGCCACAAGGCGCAAAGGAGCCCAAAGAAGATCATCAACCGCAACACCGTGTAGCGTGCCATGCTCACATCCCCGAGTACGAGTGCTGGCCGACAAAGAACACGTTGACGACCATGTAGTTGATCAGGATGGCACCATAACCCGCCAGCGCCAGATAATTGGCCGCTCGCGGCGACCATCCCGTTGTCGCGCGTGCATGCAGGTAGGCGGCATAGACGACCCAGATGACGAAGGTCCATACCTCTTTGGGATCCCAGTTCCAGTAGTGGCCCCACGCCTGTTCGGCCCAGATGGCCCCGGCGATGAGGGTGAAGGTCCACAGCGGGAACGCGACGGCGTGCATCCCGTACGCCGTCCGATCCAGCGTCCGAGCCGGTGGAAGGGCCGTGTTCACGATTGTCCTGACGCGTGACATCGTCGCGGAGTCCTGCTGCTCCAGCCACGTCTTGACCAAGTGAAGGATCGTGACGCTGAAGCCAATCGTGAAGAGCGCGACCGCGAACGTGGCTACCGTGACGTGAATGACCAGCCAGAAGCTCTTGAGCGAGGGCAGCAGCTCGCTGGCATCGGTGTAGAACACGGTTATCGCCAGTCCGAGCGTGAGCAACACCGGACCGATGACGAATAGCCCCAGCCAGCGGACATCGCGCCGCAGGCTGATCGCGACGAAAACGACAACCACAAACATGCAGCCCACAAGGGCAAATTCGAACATGTTGCCCAGCGGCGGGCGATGAACCGACAGCCCCCGCATGGCAGCGGCAGAGACTAACAAGAGAGCACCCAGCCGGGTGAGCATCATCGCGATGCCCGCAGCCTTGCGGACCTGGTGCCGCTCCCGGTCGTCAGCCCAGACATAGGCCGGCGCGTCCACGGCGGACTCCGCCCCTACCAGCGCGGGTTCCTTCTGGGAATCGCGTGCGGCCACCGAGACCCTGGGGACCGTGCCTGCCAGATCGATGGCAAAGGCGATCATGGCGATGGTGAACACCGCCATAGCCGAGTAGACGGCGAGGTTGGCGTACTGCGCGAGAGTCTCATTCGTCATGTCTTGGTACCGCTCCCTTTGGTGCCGCTGCGCTGTGCGATGGCGCTGAGCAGGTCCTGGACGACTACCCCAAGCCCGGGATCCTCACCCTTGGCCAGGCCGCCGACCGAGACCACGGTACGTCCTGCCGAGGCCTTGACGCGCACGAACACCCGGCGGCGGCGGATTACCAACGAAGCGATCAACCCTGCTAGGGCCGCGATGGCACCAATGAGCGCAAGTTGCTTGCCTGGATCATAGCGAATTGAGAGCCCTGCCCAGCGCTGGACCGCGTCAAGGGTGATACTTCCCCGGCCACCTGGAAGGGCGATGCTCTGGCCAGGTTTGAGCAGCAACCGCAACGGCTGCCCCGTAGCGTCCTTGAGCTGGGTCATCTTCTCGGTGCTGAGGGTATAGACCGACTGCGGAAGCCCCTGCGGGTACAGCTCACCCTCGTAGGCCCCCAACGCAAGGGCAGGGTTCTTGAGGTCAGGGAAGAACGAGGACGGCCCAGCATTCTTGTCGAGGTACTCAGAGGGCAGGAAGAACCCGAAGAAGCCCAGCTGTTTCGGACTGGCTGCAGAGACCTTCACCGCGCCCACCGACTTGTAGTTAGCGTCCTGAGGCAGGAAGGGCGTGGCTTCGTGCATGAGCACCTGTCCTGTGGCATTGCGCACCGTGATGACAGGTGCGTAGCCATTACCCAGCAGGAACACCGANNNNCGCGGAGCGCCACGCTGCGCTCCGACGGCGTGTTCCTCGAAGGTGACGTCAAGCTTGTCGACCGCAACAGTGAACGGCTGCAGCCCCTGAGTGTCGACCCAGGGGCCGGGGTCGAAGGTGTCGTAGGCCGAGACGGTGTTCGAGAAGCTCTTGCCAGTGACCAGGATGCGGTCACCCCGCCATCCGAACAGNNTAGCCGGTCTCTGCGCTCAGCGACAGGCCTTCGGAGCGAAGGCGATAACGCCCGCCCGGGAGCCACCTGCGCCGCAAGACATCCCGCGCGAGCTGGAGCACCTCCTGAGGTGTCCCGTCAACCACGATCTGGCCGTGTTCGGGGAGTCGCTCTAGCAGACTGGGCGCCCTCGGCGGCTGGGCGCGCATCGCCCTCCAGTGGATCTTCGAGCGGGGAAGCACACAGCCCGCGAGCGAGACAAACAACAGCAGATAGATGGCGGCGAACCACGGCGAGGAGTAGACGTCGAAGAAGCCAAGGCGATCCAGCCACGGACCCGTACTCCGGTGGAGGGCCAGGTAGTCCGCCACTCGTCCCGCATCAATATTGCGCTGCGGCCAAATCGAACCGGGTACGGCTCCAATGGCCAGCAGAAGCAGCAGCAACAAGGCCGTCCGCATGCTGGTGAGCTGCCGCCAGGCCCAGCGCAACATCCCGACAGGACCAAGTATTGGCTGGGTCACCTCGCTCTCGTCGGGACGGGTGTCCATCCTGCTCTGAGTCATCTCACGAGCCTCGTCTTCCTGCCACATCGTCATCGCGAGCGCTTGGTCATTCCTACAGCCTGGCCATCACAGCACCGTCTGGAACTGTTCGACCAGCCGGGACTGCATCAAGGTGGTCACGATCTCCCACAATCCAGTCACCAGCAGCATTCCGACAATGAGCAGAAGCATGCCGCCGAAGATCTGGATGCCACGGTAGCGCTTCCGCAGCCACCGTGAGGCCCGACCCGCACGGGAGTAGCCGGCGGCGATCAGCAGGAAAGGCAGGCCCAGGCCGACCGAGTAAGCCACGGCCAGCCCAATGCCACGGGCGATGAGGTGGTGGTCGCCCGACAGTGCCGTCGACAGCGCGATGATCGCGCCAAACGTGGGTCCGGTGCATGGAGCCCACCCCAGCCCGAAAACCATACCGAGCAGAGGCGCTCCTGCAAGACCAGCGGCAGGCTTCCACCCGGGCCGCACCGTGCTTAACCTGTCGCCGCCGAGGAACACCAGCGCCATGAGGATCACGACGAGACCGCCAAGTCTCATCAACAGGCTCTGATGCTCCTTCAAGAGCGTGCCGGCTGCGGAGACGGTCACCGCAACAGCGATGAACACGGCGCTGAATCCCAACACGAACAGCAGCGCACCCAGCATGAGTCGGCCTCGGCCGCGCTGCTTGAGGCTGACGCCGGACAAACCGGTCACGTAGCCAAGGAAGCCCGGCACCAGGGGCAAGACGCACGGAGAGGCAAAGGAGACAAAACCAGCCGCCAGTGCCACCAGAATAGCCAGTGGGAGCGCCCCGGAGGTGATGGTGCCTACGGCGTCAGCGTTCACCCGCTCTCGCCAAGGACGTCGTTGACCAGCCCGCTCAACGTGGCAGCCGCGACCGGTCCCGACACCCTGGCTGCGATGCGTCCCTGACGGTCCAGCACCAGCGTCGTGGGCGTCGTATTCGCCTTACCGCGCAGAGCCAACAGCGTGCCCCCGCCATCGTCTTGCAACGAGGGATACGTGATCTTGTTCGCCAGCAGGAATGCCCTTGCCGTCTGAACGCCGTCCCGCTCGTTAACACCCATGAACTGAACGGGTTTGCGGGCTGCCGAAAGCTGCGCCCAGACCTTCTGCAGCTGCGGCATCTCGGCCACACACGGACCGCACCACTGACCCCACACGTTCAGAATCAGGACGTGGTTCCTGGCGTCGGCGACCTTCCACTGTGTGCCCTGCATCGTGAGGCCGCTCAGGGTCAAGGGGCTCGAGCGTTGATCCGGGGCCAAATGCTCAATGCTGCCGTCACCGGAGACATAGCCCTTACCATCGCCGGATCTGGCTTGAGCTGCAATCGAGTTGGCGTCCGAACTGCCGCACGACGAGACACCCAGACACAGGACCCCCACCGCCATCGCGGCGATGACCGTGAGCGTGAGCCGGCGGGACTTGGGCGCGTCCAAGCTCATGCGCCTGCGATGTTGCGTGCTCCCGGCAGCAGAGCCGCGGCGGGCTCGCTGTAAGTGATCGAACCGAGCTCGTCACCGACGAAAGTCAAGGATGTCAGTGAGGCCAGCGAGCACTGGCGGTTCCGGGGGTCGTGCCACAGGTGGCGGCCCTCCAGCTGGGAACGCGCGGTCCACACCGGAAGCTGATGGGAGACGATCACGGCCTCGTGCCCCTGGGCCAAGCACCGTGCATCGGCGATGGCTGCCAGCATCCGATCGGCGACTTCCCGGTAGGGCTCCCCCCATGACGGCTTGAACGGGTTGACCAGCTTGCGCCAGTGCTTGGGGTACCTCAGCGATCCGTCACCGACCCCGAAGGTCTTGCCTTCGAAGTAGTTGCCAGCCTCGATCACCCGTTTGTCCGTGATGATCGACAGACCGTGGGCAGAGGCGATCGGCGTCGCCGTCTCCTGCGCCCGGTCGAGGGGTGAGGCCACGACCACTGTCACATCGTGGTCGCCCAAATGGAGACCGACCATCTCGGCCATCTCGCGACCCAGGTCCGACAGGTGAAAGTCGGGCAGCCGCCCATAGAGCACGCCGGTGGGGTTGTGCACCTCCCCGTGACGCATCAGGTGCACGACGGTCCACCCAGGGGTACCGGCACCAGCGGTCATAAGGAGACTGTCGCCAAGGAATCCGCGACGGCGCGGGCTGCCACGGGTAGTGCCGTAAGGACCCTGTCGACCGCCGCGTCATCGTGGGAGGCACTCACGAACCATGTCTCGAATGCACTCGGGGGCAGATGCACACCCTGGCTGAGCATGGACTGGAAGAACGTCGAAAAGGCCTGCACCTTTTGGGCTCTGGCCTCGTTGTAGTTGGTCACGGCGCCCTCACGGAAGAAGAAACTGAACATGCTTCCAGCCCATTGGACCACATGAGGTATGCCCTGGCGCGAGAACTCCGCCGACGTCGCGTCGGCGATCGTCTTGCTCACGACCCCGAGCCGGTCGTAGACCTGCGGAGTGCAGCCCTTGAGCGTGGCCAGACCGGCTGCCGTGGCCACAGGGTTACCCGAAAGGGTCCCGGCCTGATAGACGGGCCCATCGGGTGCAAGCATCGCCATGATGTCGGCTCGACCACCGAAGGCAGCAGCAGGGAAGCCGCCACCCATGACCTTGCCGAACGTGAACAGGTCTGGCGGGCCACCGGCGTAGGGACCCTCCAGGCCGTACCAACCCGAGGCGCTGCAACGGAATCCGGTCATCACCTCGTCGGAGATCAACAGAGCACCATATGCCGTGGTCACCGCCCGAAGTGCCTGGGTGAAGCCAGCCAGCGGCGGCACGATCCCCATGTTGCCCGGGCACGCCTCCGTGATCACAGCTGCGATCCGGTCACCGTGGGCCGCGAAAGCTGCCTCAAGGGCCGGCACATCGTTGTACGGCAGCACGATCGTCTCCCGGGCGCTGGATTCAGGTACTCCCGCAGAGTCCGGCAGGCCGAAGGTAGCCAGACCGCTACCCGCTGAGGCCAGGAGTGCGTCGACGTGCCCGTGGTAACAACCGGCGAACTTCACGACCGCGGAACGAGCAGTGAACCCTCTTGCCACCCGCAGGGCGCTCATGGTCGCCTCGGTTCCGCTGCTGACCAGGCGCACCTGCTCGAGCGGTGGAACCCTCGCCACGATCTCCTCAGCAAGGGCAACCTCATTCTCGCTCGGTGTTCCGAAGCTGAATCCCTTCACTGCTGCGCCCTGAACTGCGGCCAGCACGTCGGGGTGCGTGTGTCCCAGGATCATCGGACCCCACGAACACACTAGGTCCACATACTCGCGGCCGTCGACATCGGTGAGGTAAGGCCCGCTTGCACTGGCGATGAACCGGGGCGTCCCACCCACGGCCCGAAAGGCGCGTACGGGGCTGTTGACCCCACCCGGCGTCACCGCAGTGGCGCGGGTCAGCAGCGCCTGGGACGACGGCGCGTCATTGGGGTATGGGATGTGCGGTGTGGTCATGGGCACCATCATCTCAGTCATCGGGCGCTCTGCCTCGGCGGGCTGCCTGCCTCGGCAGGTTCTCGACTGGGCCTTGCTCAAGCTGGCTGTTCCTCGGTTGCCCTAACCTCGTCGCAAACCCCTGTGCTCTGGATGCCGTTGCTGATCGCGGCCATGGCCCGACCGAGGGCCAGGAGGTCCTCGCGGGAGAGGTGACTCAGAAGATTGGCGCGGACACTGCCAACATGGGTCGGCGCCATCCGGCTGATCTCGGCGAAGCCGGTGTCGGTCAGGACCAGTTCCACACCGCGACGATCACCTTCACATGCCTCACGACGCACCCATCCGCGGTTCTCAAGGCGGCCGGCCGTGTGGGTCAACCGGCTGCGGGACTGCACCACCTGATCGGCGATCACAGACATCCGAAGTCGTCGGTCCGGCTGCTCGGAGAGCATGGAAAGGATTTCGTACTCCGACAGCTGCAGCCCGTGAGTCTGGAGGTCATGATCGAGGGCCGCTTCCAACAACCGGCTTGCGCGCAGGTACTCGCGCCAGACCTGCTGCTCCTGCGTGTCGAGCCACTGCGGCTGCGGGGTGTTTGCGTTCATGGAATGGATCTTACTCGTTTCTAGTTGAAGAATAAACTTCATGTGGTAGCGTTCTACGTAGAACCAAAACCAACACAAACAGGTTGAAACCGTCACAATCAAGGAGCATTCATGACCACCCCCTCTGCCCTCAAGCCTGGCACCTGGAACGTAGATGCTGCCCACAGTGAGGTCGGTTTCACCGCTCGCCACCTCATGGTGAGCAAGGTCCGCGGCCAGTTCAAGGACTTCGCCGCTGTGGTGACCGTCGCAGAGCCGTTCGATCTGTCGAGCGTAGAAGCCACCATCCAGTTGGCCTCCGTGGACACCAACAGCACGGACCGCGACACTCACCTGAAGTCGGCCGACTTCTTCGACGTTGAGAACAACCCCACCCTGACCTTCAAGTCCACCAAGGTCACCGACAGCACCCTTGAGGGTCTTCTCACCATCAAGGGCATCACCAAGCCGGTCACCTTCGACCTCGAATTCGGTGGCGTCAGCGCAGACCCTTGGGGCGGCACGCGGGCCGGCTTCGAGGCCACGACCGAGATCAACCGCAAGGACTTTGGCCTGAGCTGGAACGTCGCGGTCGAGGGCGGCGGCGTTCTCGTCGGCGAGAAGGTCAAGATCGCCCTGGACATTCAGCTCGTCCAGGGCGTCCAGGCGGCCTGATACTTCGGCCTGAACCCCTCAAAGAACGGCCCGGCAGCGCAAGCCGCCGGGCCGTTCTGCGTCGCAAGCCGTTACCTCAGCTCAGCGGCGCAGGAGTCGAGCAGCCTCAAGGGCATAGTAGGTCAAGATGATCTGCGCGCCGGCCCGCCGGATGCAGATCAATGACTCCATCATCACCTTTTCCCGATCGATCCAGCCCTGGGCGGCAGCGGCTTCGATCTGCGCGTACTCCCCCGACACCTGGTAGGCCGCCACCGGCACCGAAGAGAGCTGCGCCACCTGAGACAGGATGTCGAGATAGGGCAACGCCGGCTTGACCATGACGATATCCGCCCCTTGCTCGAGGTCGAGCTCGACCTCACGCAGGGATTCGGTCGCGTTGGCTGGATCCTGCTGGTATGTGGACCGGTCGCCTTCCAAGGTGGACTCCACGGCCTCCCGGAATGGCCCATAGAACCCTGACGCGTACTTGGCTGCATAAGCCAGGATGATCGTGTCGGTGAAGCCAGCCTGGTCAAGAGCCTGACGGATATAGCCGACCTGGCCGTCCATCATCCCGCTCAGACCCACAACATGTGCGCCGGCAGTCGCCTGCGCGAGGGCCATCGCGGCGTATCGCACGAGCGTGGCGTCGTTGTCTACGCGCCCCTGCGAGTCGAGCAGCCCGCAGTGCCCGTGGTCGGTGAACTCGTCCAGGCACAGGTCAGCCATGACCACAAGGTCGTCGCCGACGGCGGCGCGGACTCGACGCAGCGCCACATTGAGGATGCCCTCCCGGTCGTCCGCACCAGAACCCGTCGCGTCCCGCCTGGCGGGCACCCCGAAGATCATCAGACCGCCCAGGCCTGCAGCAACGGCCTCACGGGCCACGTCCACCAACGAGTCCAGCGAGTGCTGCACGACGCCGGGCATCGATCCGATGGGTTGCGCATTCCGGGCGCCCTCGCGCACGAACACCGGAAGCACCAGTTCGGCCGGCTGTAGCCGCGTCTGTGCCACCAGCGCCCGCAACGCAGGGGTCTGCCGCAGCCGACGTGGCCGCTGGATCAGGATCTGCACTACTTAGCCTTACGTCGAGTCGATGCCCTGCGGGCGCTGGGGCGCACAACACTCTCGCCGACCTCGGCGGCGGCAACCGCCAGACCCATCCCGTACTCGGCCAAGGCATCGACCAGTGAAGCCGCCGACGCCTCGGGAGCCAGGACATCGACCCGCAAGCCGTGCTCCTCGGCGATTTTGGCGGTGGCCGGGCCAATACAAGCCACGACGGTCGCGGGGTGCGGCTTGCCGGCGATGCCGACCAGGTTCCGGACAGTCGAGGACGAGGTGAATACGACAGCGTCGAACTTGCCTGTCTTGATCGCCTCACGGATCGAGGCCGCCGGAGGCGCAGCACGAACAGTGCGGTATGCCGTCACGTCGTCCACCTCCCAGCCCATGTCCTGCAGGCCTGCGACGAGAGTCTCGGTGGCGATG
>PMJN01000023.1 GCA_003157445.1 Micrococcales bacterium | reverse complement strand
CCGCGCGCAGAACCTCGGCGGAGACCAGTGGGGCATGATGAACGAGGCAGGTAACGCCCCCGGCCAGCCATGGATGTGGCTCTACACGTTCTGGTACCAGGTGCCTCCCTTCTCGACCTCCGATAACGCCGATGCGCAGGTGTGGGGCGTCATGATGTTCCTCACGCTCTGCCTGATGTTCTTGCCCTTCATCCCCGGGCTGCGTTCCATCCCCCGTTGGATTCCGCTGCACAAGCTGATCTGGCGCAACTACTATCGCAGGACCAAACGCGCCTGACACGCGCAGACACTGAAGGCCCGTTCCCACCGGAACGGGCCTTCAGTGCTGTCCCCCTTCAGCGATGAGCTCGGCGGGGTGTCGAGATTGTTATCGGTGAGCTGGGGTGGAAACCCTGTTTTTCAGAGAGGAAGCCTTGCCTAGTCTGGTCGTTTCGGACGTAGTGGAGGCTTCATGAAATTCTTCCATCTCTTGTTGGTCGCGTTCTTCGGATGGATTCCTAGGAGGTCACTAGCCCGGAGAAGGCCTCTTATGGTCGTCGGTGACTGGCACTAGGGATTTCGGTCTCTGCAACCTCCACTAGACGTGCGAAGGGTGCCTTATCTGCAACCAGGGGTCCGTCAGAACCTGGGCCATTCATGGCCACCCTGCGGCCGCGCGAAGTTGCAGATCGGTCGGGGCGCACCGTTTCGTGCCATAGGCTGAGCCCGGCAATAACCATTGGCGAGCACCCCGAGGGCCGACAGGACGAGGAGAGATCGATGTGGCACGTGGCTTCGACCTACCTCAACGAAACCCGTGGGTTAGCGGGCGCGCAACTGTCGAGTCCAGGGTATGCCGTGGCGGCCGAAGGACTACTGGTGGCCGGCCGCTCCGCGCAAACCGCCTCAGCCCCGGCCGCGTCGCAGTCATCACCACCGGTGTCATCAGCACAAGTGACCTCGCCTAGTCACACCCAGATACCGACGTTCACGTCGGCCATGGCACCGTTCACGCTCTCGGCACCCGTGTCGCGCCCGACTGTGTTCTCCGCAGGTGAAGAGCTCAAACAGGTCACTGACGTCCAAAGGATCGACCTGACAACCGGCCACGCAAGCCTTGCCGGATACCTGCAAGGGCCCCTGGCGCACGCCGGGGCCTTCATTTTGGGAGGGCGCGGTCCTGGTCGCCGGCGCGTGCAGCGGCGCCTCGGCGACAGACGATGTCACGCGCTTCGACCCCTCGAACACGAGCCCGACGGCCGCTGGACACCTACCAGAGGCCCGGTCCGACTTCGGTGTCGCAGTGGTTAGCGGCACCGCCTACCTGGTGGGCGGCGAAAGTCCCAAGCATGTGGACACAGTCATCCAGGTCCGTGCCCAAGCTGGAGGAACACCATGAGCGGTCATCACCGCCTAGCGCCATCGCCCGAACTACGTCGACACTGGCGGTTTGTACGGGGGTTGCTCGTCGGGCTGATCGCCGCTGTCGGCCTCGGGTCGTGGTGGCTCGTTTCGGCAGCTGGCACCCCGGCGAAGACGCCAGTAGGGGCATCACACTGGCCCCCGCTCAGCGCCACTTCGGCACCGCCTTCGGTGGCACCCACCTCTACCAATGGGCCCATCAGCCTCACCGCCTCCGGTCCGAGCTGGCTCGCCCCTGGCTCGAACCCCGCCGTGTTGCCAGGACCCCTTCTGATCGCGGACGGGAATGGCAACCGAGTTCTGATCATCGACCAAAATGGTCGGAGTATGTGGCAGTTCCCCCGGCCGGGAGACCTGGCTGCCGGGCAGACATTCAAAGCCCCCGAAGCCGCATGGTTCTCTCCGGACAACAGGCAGGTCTTGGTTGACAGCGAGGACACCAACACCATCTCTGTCATAGACATCGCAACACACAAGATGGTCTATACATATGGCACAACTGGCACCCCCGGGTCAGGTCCCAACCATGTGAGCGCCCCCGACGGCGTGGTGATGACGGCATCCCATGATCTGGTGGTCCCCGACGCCGGTAACTGCAGGATTATCACGATCCCCGCGGGGAGCCACGCGCCCAGTCACCAGTTGGGCCAGACCGGAGTGTGCGTGCACAACCCACCGCAGACCTTCAACGACCCCAGCGGTCTGTTTCCGATGTCCAATGGGGATTTCGTGCTCACCGAGGGCGAGGGCCACTGGGTCAGTGAGATGAGCCCAGTGGGCAAGATTGCATGGAGCGTGCAGATACCCGACGTCTCCTCTATCTACGGGGCCTCTGAGGTCGGTCCTGACCGCTACGCCACCGTCGACCACACGTCCCCCGGCCAGGTCCTCACCTTCGATCACACCGGAAAGGTGTTGTGGCGCTACGCCCCGACTGGAAATCAAACGTTGAACAAGCCATCGCTGGTGCTCGCACTGCCCAACGGTGACTTCCTGGTCAGCGACAAGGTCAACAACAGGCTCCTCGTCGTGGATCCCCGTACCAACACCGTCGTATGGCAATACGGTCACACCGGGGTCGCTGGCAGCACCCCCGGCTTCCTGAACAACCCCACCGGGGCCGACCTGTACCCGCCAAACTCGTTGTCGGCCAAGATCAAATGACCCTTCAGGACATCGCAACGGTGCGTGCGACGCCACGCTGAGGCGACGTCCTAGGTCACCATTTGCCGAATGACGTCGTGCGCGGCTTGATACTAGCCAGATCGATGGTCGATATTGTCTCGGCTGGCTTACCGGCTGAGGCCTGTTCGGCCGCGTCGTTGGCCAGGATGTCGGCGGCCGTGTTCAGCGGGAACTTGTTGCCAGGGTCGTGTCCCGGGACCTTGACGAACTGAACAGTGCCTGCGCGTGTGTCCAGCGCGGTCCAGATGGACTCAACGATGGCGGCGTTGGCCACCGGCTGACGTTTGGAGTTACGCATTCCGTTACGCTGCCAGCCAGCGCGCCAGGTCGTGGAGCAGTCCCGGGCATAGGTCGAGTCAATCTGAATGACCAGATGATCAACATCAGGGTGATCCTGCAAGGCGTCCAGAACAGCGCGCAACTCGCCTATGTTGTTGGTGCCACGCACTTGGCCAGAGGCGTGGTAGTTCCCGTGCTCATCCACCCACGCCCAGCCGGTTGGTCCGGGATTACCCAGGCAGGCACCGTCTGTTCCGACAGTCAACGAACCAGACACTATGCCATCCCTCTTGATTGTTCTCCGAGAGCGCGCTCCGACCTCGATACAGCGATCCCACCGGTCCTGAGCCGAAGCTCAGTCCAGGTAGTCGCGCAGGA
>PMJN01000101.1 GCA_003157445.1 Micrococcales bacterium | reverse complement strand
ATGGCGGTGATCAGCGGAGCCAGTCGCGGGGCGTGCCGCAGCGGCCGATAGGCGAATCGTTCCATGAGGACTGCGGTGACCACTGATGCAATGACCGCGCCGATGATCATGACCGGCAGCGTCCATANNACCTCGCCGTGGGCGAAGTTGATGAGCTGCAGGATGCCGTACACGACGGTGTATCCGACTGCAATCAGCGCGTACAACGATCCCAAGCTCAGGCCGTTGATGAGCTGCTGGATAAAGGTATCCACCGTGTGGGCTCCAGTGATCAGATTCGACAAGACCGCAGGGGTGGGCTGCTGCCCACCCCTACGGTCTTTCAGGTTCGAGTTACTTGAATGCTTTGGTCTGGACCGGCGCCCACTTGAGGCTCTCGACCTTGTAGACGGTCAGGACCCGACTGGTGGTGTCACCGAACTGGTCGAAGGCGACCGGGCCGGTCACGCCGGCGAAGTTGACCTTGCCCAGGGCATCGATGGTGGCCTGGCGGACTGAGGCCACGTCTGTGGCGTTCTTCAGCGACACCTTCAGGGCATTGATGATCGCGTTGGCGGCATCGTAGGAGTAAGCGCCGTAGGCGGCTGCGGGCTCCTTGTAGCCAGCCGCGGCGTAGTCGGCGAGGAACTTCTTGCCGGCGGCGAGCGAGTCGGTCGGCGCGCCGACCGAGGTGGCGAGGTCACCATTGGCCGTGGTGCCGGCCAAGACGACGTACTTAGGGTCGTAGATGCCGTCGCCGCCCATGAGCGGGACGTTGAGCCCGGCTGCCTTCATCTGCTGTGAGAGCGGACCGGCCTGAGGGTATTCGCCGCCGTAGTAGACAGCGTCAGGTGAGGTCGGCTTCACCTTGCCGATGACGGCTTGGAAGTTGGACTCGTCCGGGTTGATCGTCTCAGCATCGGTGATGATGCCGCCGAGCTTCTTGAACTCCTGGGTGAAGGCGGCGACCAGACCTTGGCCGTAGGTCTTCTTGTCGTTAATCGTGGCGACCTTCTTGATGCCGGCCGTCGTGAACAGGTACTGAGCGGCAAAGGGACCCTGGATGGCGTCCGTGGTGCACGTGCGGAAGTAGGTGGGGTAGGTCCGTACCGGCGCGGTGGCGTATTTCGCACCCTGGGTCAGCGACGGGTTGGTGTTGGCGGGGGAGACCTGGACGATCTTGGCGCTGGACAGCACCGGCTGGGTGCTCTGGGAGACGCTGGAGTTCAGGTTGCCCACGACGCCGGCGACATTTGGCTCACCGGCAAATGCGGTGGCGGCGTTCTTGCCCACGTCGGGCACGCCCTGGTCGTCCTTGGGTTCGACCTTGAGCGTCCAGCCGGGGATGGCGTTGGCGGCGTTGGCTTGGCTCACGGCGAGCTCCACGGAGTGCTGGATACCCAGGCCCAGAGCCGACAGGTTGCCGGACAACGGTGCCATGATGCCGATCACTGCAGTCTTTCCACCGCTGGACGGGCTGCTGGTGCTGCTGTTTCGGGAGCCACACGCTGACAGGGCAAGCGACGCAACGAGCAGCGAGGCGCCAACCTTGAAAACCGAACGCTGATACACGTTTCCTCCTGTAATTGTCATCGCCCAGGTAGCATCCCAGACCCCCGCGAATCCCACGGCAGAAGTGAACCCTAACCTCGCGGCAGGTCGGGTGGGCAACTTCAGAGGCTTGTGTTGCAGGGTCGTTACCAGTGCGCTGCAGAGTCGTTACCCGCAGAAGGAGTACGGGTCGGACAACGAAAACGCGCGAAACTGGCCCAAATCGCCCAAATCGCCTGACCGGAGCCGGCGGGCCGGGTGCTGGTCGGGTTGAGCGGTGAAACCTCAACGCCTTGGCTACCTCTGGTCAGCCGCAGACTTACCCCGTGGGTCAGCACATGGTAGTCAAGCAGAGACGGTGCAAGAAGAACATGGACACGATTAGTCAGTGATCGGCTCCCCACCACCGACGGCCTGGCAACAGCTGGCATCGACGGCAGGATGGTCATCGCCAATGCAGGCGTGGTCGGTGTGGGCATCTTTGGCACAGCAGTTCTGGCGGCTTCGGCGGGGAAGTGGCACGGCGACCTCTGCCGGGACGGCCAAAGAGGTGTTCAAGGTCGCCGAAATCCCGGTGGGCGACGCCAGATTCTTGGACGCCATAAGCGTTATTGCTGACCCAGTCCAAGACACATCAGCGCTATCTGCACCCATATGGGCTGCACGGTGGCGGCGTCGCCAACGGGACTATCACCCACCGTTGTCGCTCAAGCGCGTACGACATGGTTACGGGTCAGGCCTGCTGTGAGCGGTCTCGGCCGCGCTGGCGAGTAAGACCGTCACTGTTAGCGCCGCCCAGATCACGACCTCATGACGGGAGGCAATCCAACAGTGCGGGCTGGGCTGCGGGACAGGTTCAGGACACCCTCATAGAGTGATCCTGTGGCCGATCCATCGTCATACCGCCCGAGACCTGGGGAGATTCCGCTCGACCCCGGCGTCTATCGCTTTCGCGATGCCGATGGTCGGGTCATCTATGTCGGAAAGGCCAACTCTTTACGTCAGCGACTCTCGTCCTATTTCCAAGATCTCTCGGCGCTTCACCCCCGCACACGATCGATGGTCACCACTGGCGCAAGCGTCGAGTGGACTGTGGTGGCCAATGAGGTTGAGGCGCTACAGCTGGAGTACTCCTGGATCAAGGAGTTCGACCCGCGGTTCAACGTCAAGTATCGCGATGACAAGTCCTATCCCTATCTCGCCGTGACTTTGGGTGAGAAGTTCCCTCGCGCTCAGGTGATGCGCGGAGCCAAACGCAAGGGGACGCGATACTTCGGTCCGTATGCCCATGCCTGGGCTATCCGGGAGACACTTGACCAGCTGCTGCGTGTGTTCCCGATGCGTACCTGCAGCAGCGGGGTCTTCAAACGTGCCGGCCAGGTCGGCCGGCCGTGTCTGCTCGGCTACATAGACAAGTGCTCGGCGCCCTGCGTC
>PMJN01000405.1 GCA_003157445.1 Micrococcales bacterium | reverse complement strand
CGGGGTGGGCGCGTAGCCCGATCGGCTTCAGTCCCCGACGACCGCGCCGCGAGGCACGATCCGGACCGGCGCCAGCATGGTCGCCAGCTCGACGCACGGATCGTGGTCGAGCACGACGAAGTCGGCAGCCGCACCCTCGACCAGCCCCGGCAGCCCCAACCACTCGCAGCCCCGCCAACTCGCCTGGGCGATGACCTCGTTCTGCGGGATGCCGGCACCGATCAGCGCCCGGATCTTGTCGCGGATCAGGCCGTGTGGCAGCGAGCCACCGGCGTCGGTGGCGGCGTCGGTGCCGGCGTCGGTGCCGGTGTAGATGGCAACGCCCGCGGCGAAGGCGTTGCGGATGCGGTCCCGCGAGGTGGCGTACAGTGCGCGCATGTGCGCCGCCTACACGGGGAACTTCTCGGCGCCCGCGGCGGCGATCGACGGGAAGTTGTCGATGTTGATCAGCGTGGGAACGACTGCGATCCCCCGCTCGGCTACCGCCACGACGAGATCGTCGGTCAGCCCGGTGCCGTGCTCGATCGAGTCGATGCCCGCGGCGATCAGGCCGGGCAAGGCTTTCAACTCGGCGGCCCAGGCCCGGACCCGTTCCGCCCACGACCGATGGGCCGCCTCAGCAGCCCCGACACGTTCGGTCACAACGGCAGCAACTGCTGCATCGCCTGGGCCGATCCCAGCCGACAGATCGTCTTCGCGTACCTGACCAACTTGCTGCCGGGCGGACTGGAGGGTTCATCCCACCAAAGTGATGTCAGCGACGCCGTCCCGGCCGCCTGCCACTGAACAACGCAGCGCACGACCAACTGTTGGCTCGACCAGAAGCACCCACCCCACATCAGAAACTGGAGCGCTGCACGACCGGTTGAGCTCGCCTGTCACCTGCGCAACGAGAGCCGACGGTCGTCTTCGCTAGCCGATCCTCTTGTGGTGTTGGCGCCGGTGTTGGCAAATCTGGTTGGTCGGCCTTGGTCGTTGCCGGTGGCCGAAGCGTTGCGTCGGGCCGGCCAAGTTGTAGGAGGTGCGCCATGTCGGCGCTGCTCGTCGGGTATGCCCGATGCTCAACCGATCAGCAGGATCTAACAGCTCAACGCGATGGCCTGGCCGCGTTGGGTGTGGCCAGTAACCGGGTCTACGTCGAGCACGGGTTGACCGGCACCAACCGGGAGCGGCCGGGTCTGCGCGAAGCAGCCCGGTGGAAACCACACACCCAGCAAAGAGCCCGAGGGTCAAAGGTGAAGTCCAACCCCAACTGCCTCCCTCGCTGAGAACGACGACGAGCCCGACCACTGCCAGGCCCAGGGTGGCCAAACCGACCAGGTCCAACTTCCCGTGGACGGCATCCGACCTTCCCGGGAGAACAGACGCGACCAGGACCAGAGCCACCGCGACCGCGATCGTCCCGAACCAGAAGGCGGCTCGGAAATCGAAAGCCTGAGCAATCAGTGCGGTGACCGGATACCCGATGCCAGCACCGACGGCTCCGGTGACCGACAGGGTGGCGATGGCACGCGCCGCTTTCTCGCTGGAGAGGTGGCTGCGCGCGAGAGCCTTCGTCACTGGCAGAAGCCCCAGGCCGACGCCTTGCAAACTTCTCCCGATCACCATCGTGAGGAACGTGGTGGAAACCGCAGAGAGCACGCAACCGAGCAACACAAGGCACAAAACGACCTCGATGACTCTTCGCTTGAATGGCCCATCGGCCAGCCGACCCATGACAGGGGTGGCCAATGCCCCCGTCATCAGCGAGGCAGGGCGCATGGTCACGCAATCCTGGGGCAGCAGTCCTCTGTAGGCCTGCTGCCAAAAGGTTAGGAGCCGGTCGCGGTCGGAGGGCGCCGCGAAGAAAGCTCCGTGTCACCGATCAGAATGGTGAACCCATAGTGAACTTCTGTGGTCGACACGGGGAACTGTGGCCATTGGGGCTAGGCAGTGGAAAAACAAGCAAAGATACCACGATATGCTTAGGGCTGTGAACACCGGACTCACCCTGGCTTTGGTCGTCATCACCGCCTTGGCGTTCGATTTCACCAACGGGTTCCACGACACCGGCAACGCCATGGCGACCTCGATCGCGACCGGGGCTCTTTCCCCGCGAATAGCAGTCTTTCTTTCGGCCGCTCTCAACATGGTTGGCGCCTTTCTGTCCTTTAGCGTGGCTGCCACTATCGCCAGTGGGCTGGTCAACTCGGGTGCCATCAACCTGACGGTGGTGTTCGCTGGACTCTGCGGCGGCATCACCTGGAATCTGCTGACTTGGTACTTCGGGATCCCTTCCAGCTCGTCACATGCCCTTATCGGTGGAGTCATCGGCGCATCCTTGGCAGCGGCCGGGTCGCACGCGGTGAAGTGGCAAGGGCTGGTCTCCAAGGTGATTATCCCAGGCGTGCTGTCACCGTTCATCGCGCTGGGCATTGCCGCCGTCGGCACATGGTTGGTCTACCGGCTATCCCGCGACGTGCCGACTCAGACCCGGTCGCACGGGTTCCGGATCGGCCAGATCGGCTCGGCGTCCATGGTGTCACTGGCCCATGGGACCAACGACGCCCAGAAGACCATGGGCGTGATCACCCTGGCCCTG
>PMJN01000369.1:6292-9555 GCA_003157445.1 Micrococcales bacterium | reverse complement strand
TCTCGGACTACCACTACGAATGCCAAACGCGTGGAACTGTGACCGTCCCCTTCGTCTTCACGTTCTCCGTGTGCGGGTCGATGAAAACCCTCGACTTCATGCGCTGGCTGGGCGTTGACGTACCGACATGGATCGAGAACGATCTCAAGCACGCCGCCGACCCACTCGAAGCCTCCTACCACCAGGCCCTCGTTGCAGCCACCGAGCTGATTGGCTTTTGCCGGACACTCGGCATGCCGTTCGGGATCAATGTCGAGAGCGTCTCGATCCGCCGCGTCGAGATCGACGCGTCGGTACGACTGGCAGCCGAACTGCGAACACGGCTGATCGGCTAGAGGGACAGCGGTCACCAGAAGTCATCCGCACATGCCGCCGGTCGCGCGTGCGATCCTGTCGAGAAGAGGATCCCTTTGCGGCTCAGGCTCGTAGGGGTGCCGGGCGTCCTTGGTAGCGTCGTCGACGTGTCTAGTCACCCCGCTTCTTCGCTGTTTGACCGTCGGACTGTCGTCTTCACTGCTCACTGCGCCGAGAGCGCCTACCTGCGGGAGCGGATCTGCGCCTACGTGCTCAACGAGGGTGCGATCCCGATCAATCCATGGATGGTTGGCGGCTACTTCCTCTACGGCCTCGTCGATAAAGACGCCGTGCGTCGAGCCAACAACAACCTGCTCATGCGCTCGGACGAGCTGTGGGTTTTCGGTCCCACCAGCGACGGCGTCGATGTCGAGGTCACCTGGGCCCAGCAGAACAACATCCCCGTGTGGTGGTTCGATCTTGATCATTACGGCGAGGCCATCACATCACTCAGCGCTCGACCCTGCTCCACCTGATCCTCCTGCGCCCGAAAAGCCGCCCACTCCAGAGCACGCTCCTGCGCCTTGTCCAGCCTGGCGATTCTCGGGTGGGCACGCTTTGCTGCCGGAGCAAAGTCCGGTCAATGATCCTGCTGCTGGACTGAGAGTCCGTCTGCTGTGGATGTCAGTGTCGGAGGGCAGACTGCGGCGCATGACTAACATCGCGTTGTTCCACTCGGTGCTCGGGGTTCGACCCGGTGTCGCCGTAGCCGCTGATCGGTTAAGGGCCGCTGGCCACGACGTGCTGGTCGTGGACCAGTACGAGGGACGGGTCTTCGACGATTACGACGAGGCCGGCGAGTTCGCCCAGGCGATCGGCTACCCCGCACTGATGGAGCGTGCGGCGGAAGCGGTGCAGGGCTTGTCCGATGGTTTCATCACCGCTGGGTTCTCCAACGGTGGCGGCATGGCCGAGTTCGTCGCCACCGTTCGCCCCGTTCGTGGGGTCCTGATGTTTTCCGGCGCCGTTGCCCTGGACATGATCGGAGTCGACGCCTGGCCTGCGGGTGTGCCTGCCCAGATCCACTACACGACCGAGGATCCCTTCCGCAATCAAGAAGGGATCGATGCAGTGGTCGCGCAGGTGAGCGTAGCGGGGGCATCTGTTGAGGTCTTCGACTATCCCGGGAAAGGGCACCTCTTCGCGGACGCGTCTCTGCCTACGGAGTACGACGAGCAGGCCGCCGACCTCCTGTGGTCGCGAGTCTTGCCGTTCTGTGTGGCCAATGGGCGGTAGCACCCGCCCTGCACCATCGCCAGACATCGCTTGACCGTCCGCAAGCCGAACCTCTTGTGGTGTTGGCGCCGGTGGTGGCAAATCTGGTTGATCGGCCTTGGTCGTTGCCGGTAGCCGAAGCGTTGCGTCGGGCCGGCCAAGTTGTAGGAGGTGCGCCATGTCGGCGCTACTCGTCGGGTACGCCCGATGCTCAACCGATCAGCAGGATCTAGCAGCTCAACGCGATGGCCTGGCCGGGTTGGGTGTGGCCAGTAACCGTGTCTACGTCGAGCACGGGTTGACCGGCACCAACCGGGAGCGGCCGGGTCTGCGCGAAGCCTTGGCCGCTTGCCGCGAAGGCGACACGTTGGTCGTTACCAAGCTCGACCGTCTTGCCCGGTCGCTTCCTGACGCCAGAGCCATCGCCGAGCTCACAACCCGACAGCCCGGCGCCCTTGATCTACAAGAGGTGAATCCGGCAAAGTCGATATACGAATGGGACCACTTGTACGTTTGGGCCATCCAATGTACGATTGGTCTATGTCCACGACTGCAGCTGTCACCGTCTCGGAAGCGCGCCGAGACTTGGCGTCGATCATTGACCGCGTTCGAGTTGAGCACACGCCTGTCTACCTCGCCCGGCGTGGCCGTCGCGTGGCAGCAGTCATCGACGCCGACGACCTCGATCGAATCCTCGAGCTCGCCGAGGACATGGCCGACATCCGGGCCGCTGAAGCAGCGCGAGCCGAGATGCAAGCAACTGGTGAGGCGCCGATCCCCTGGGAGCAGGTCAAGGCCGATCTCGGCCTGACATGACCTATCGCATCGAACTTGCGCCTCCCGCCGCGCGTCAGCTCCGCAAGTTCGACCCCCAGGTGCGCCGCCGTATCCAGGCAGCACTTGAGCTTCTGGCTGCCGAACCCCGACCACCAGCCGCCATCCGGCTTGTGGGCGGCTCTGGCGAGTGGCGAGTTCGCACCGGCGACTACCGCATCGTCTACGAAATCGAAGACGACCGGCTCCTGATCCTGGTCCTCCGTATCGGCCACCGCCGTGAGATCTACCAGGCACGATAGCCAAGGGCGGATGTCCGAAGACGACGGGCACGCGCATCGTCAAGACAACCCACGTTCGACGTGGTCCTAGCCGGCAGCCATGAGCCTGCGGATCACCAGCTAGTTGACGCTCACCTTGGGCGGTCGGAACCGCCGACGGGATGGTCTGCCTCTCAATGTCGGACGCCGGGCTGGCAACTGACCCGAAAGGCTGCGTCGCTGCGGCCACAACACCTTGAGAGGTCCGCCGACCGCACTGTCGGCGGCATTATGTGCGTTCAGACGACGCGCGGCGAGACCTTTGACGATCGTAACGGTCCCGCCATGGACTCGAGGATGGTCATTGCCAGCCGATTGTGGAGAGCACCATCTTTGCCGTTGACGAGAGACTCAAGTTCGTGGCGCCAACCGTGAAGTCGTCGATTGCGGCTGCTTCCAGGATGGTGTCCAGTTCCCCGGACCGGACCAGATGCCACTGAAGCACCGCACCTTCTCCCTCATGCCTTTGGGCGAGCCTCGCCCGCACCAGTGGAAGGTCCACGCGAAGCCGGCACACTGAGAGGGGAACACCGAGCGCGTCCTCGTGGCGGTCGCGTTCAACTCTGGTCTCGATGACGCCAGCCAGAACGATCCGGACTG
>PMJN01000369.1:0-6225 GCA_003157445.1 Micrococcales bacterium | reverse complement strand
GGGGAGATAGGCACACGCAGACGATACGAGTTCTGACCGCCAACCCGCCAACGGATTGGAGTGGGCAGCTCAACGGCCCACCAACAAGAACGCACACCTATCGCCAAGAGAGTGCGTTCAGATGATGCGGGTCCGGTTGTGGACGGCGCTTGATGTGTCCCGGTTCCTTGGGGTGCCGTTGGGCACCCTTTATCAGTGGCGCACCAAGGGCCAGGGACCTGTGGCGTATCGGGTGGGACGTTATCTCCGATATGACCCAGTGGGCGTGCGGGCCTGGGTGGGGGAGCAGGCAGCCTAGCTATGGCCAAGGTGGTCAAGGACCCAAGGGATGGGCGGTGGCTCGCGAGATGGCGCGATCCCGATGGTTACCAGCGAAAGATGTCCTTACCCGGCGGGTGGATGCGGAGCGGTTCCTGGTCGCGTTGACAGCTGAGCAGCATCGCGGGAACTACCTCGATCCGTCCGCGGGCAAGGTCGCCGTCGCAGCGTGGTCAACGCAGTGGTCCTCGGGCCTTTCGCACCTGAAGCTGACGACGCTTGAGCGGTACCTGGGCATCCTGCGCGTCCCATCCTGCCGCGTTGTGGCCGGCGTTCGTTGGCCTCGATCTCTTACACTGACATAGCCGTCTGGGTCGCGGATCTGTCCGCGACGGGTCAGGCACCGAGTAGCGTGCGACAGATCTATCGGGTTCTCTCCCTGATGCTGGATCAGGCTGTGTTGGATGGTCGCCTTGGGCGCAACCCGGCCCAGGGGGTGAAGCTGCCCCACGTGCGTCGCGGTGAACCGGTATTCCTGAGCGCCGAGCAGGTCGGGCGGCTGGTCGACGCGGCGGGATCGAACGGGCTCAGCTTTCATGTCCTGGCGCTGACCGGGCTTCGGTTCGGAGAGCTGGCCGGTCTTCGAGTCAAGCGCCTCGACGTTGCCCGGCGCCGGCTGGTGATTGCCGAGGGCCTGAGCGAGGTCGGTGGACGAGTTGTCTGGTCGAGCCCGAAAGCGCATCGCACGCGCTCCGTTCCGGTGCCGCGCAGCCTGATGCCGGATCTCATCGACCTGTGCGCTGGCAAAGCGCCCGATGATCCGTTGTTCACCTCACCGAACGGTGGCCCGCTGAGACTCATGAACTCTCGTCGCGTGTTCGACCCTGCCTGCCGAGCCGCTGGTGTCAGTGGTGCCACGCCTCACGACCTGCGCCATACGGCTGCTTCGCTGGCGATTTCGGCCGGAGCGAATGTGAAGGCGGTGCAGCGGATGCTGGGCCATGCATCCGCCGCGATGACCCTCGATGTCTATGCAGGGCTGTTCAGTGATGACATGGACGACGTAGCCGACCGAATGGACTCCCTCGTGCCACAAACGTGCCACAAGCTGCATCCGGAGCTATACACCGCACCGGCCGTCGAGGCGTCCTGAGTCCCTGACCTGCGGGAACACTCGTGGGGCAGCAGGGACTTGAACCCTGGACCGACGGATTATGAGCCGGCCACCTGACGGACGACCGAAGAGGACATCGCGTCATCTGACCCCCCACGAAGCCCAGGTCAGGACGGGTCCGTGGTCTGCATCGAGCAGAACAAGACGCCCGCTGACCAACGCGTCCGTGAGCAACACGTCCGCATGTCATGGCCAGCGGCGCAGTTGAATCTCGCCTTTGGTGACGACTTCGTGGTGGAGTCCGGGGTCTCCCGGCAGACCGTCCGCTAATGGGACTCCCTCTCGTAGCCGATGACAGTGAGCTGGCCGGCTGACACGAAGCTGTTTATCCGTGGCACAACCGCGACAAGGAAGGGTCATTCCCAGTGGGACGCAGGTGGCCGTGCGTGACGAAACGCTCGCTCATGCTTGAGAGCGCGACTGCTGACTGCATAGAGTCTCGTGCGGGTGAATAGTCAACCGTTCTTGCGCCATCCCGGTACCTGTCAACTTGGTTGAGGCAGTTGGGTCCTGCTATTTGTGAGCCTCGGTTTCAGAGGCCTCTGGTCGGTTGATCCAGGCGGGTTCGGGTAGCCGTGGCGGCTGTGGTGGGTGGTTGAACCGGTTGGTGTGTCGTGCGTGGGCCGTGTTGAGGACCACGGCGCGTGCAGCCCTGACGGTCTCGGCTTGGCCGGTGTGCACAACGTTCGGCGTCAATAGTCCAAGGCCGGCGTGGCGATGGTCGAAGTTGTACGCCTTGAAGAACGAGGCACAGAACCCTCGGGCGTGCCCAAGGCTGGCGAACGTCTTGGGAAACGCCGGGCAGTACTTCACGGTCTTGAAGAGGGCCTCACTGTTCTCTGTAGCCGGGACTGTCAGCTAAACGGTGTAAATGGCCCGACACGCTGAGCTGCGGCTTAGCTGGAAGGGGTCAACATGACCGAGAAACTGGCGGGCGTGAGTCCATCTGCGACAGAACCATCACCCCAGCCCTCTGCGGAGGAGTTGGATACTGCACGGGAGCTGATGCGCCAGGGTGTGTGCTTCGTGGTTGGCGTGGGCGTACCGGTAGACGCGGACGTCTCGGGCTGGGGCTGTGGCGGTGTTGAACGCGGCGTTGCGGATCGCGTGGCTGAACAGCTTTGTTTGGATGTCCAGGACCTGTTGGTCGGGGTTGACCTGGGCCAGGGGAAGCCGGGCGGACGCGGCCCGGTGGGTGGCTTGGGCGGTGTCCAGGTTGGACTCTGCTGCACGGAGGTCTGCGTTCAGCCTGAGGTGGTCGGCGTTGGTGATCGGAACTGCCTCACGCCGTGGTGGGGACACTGCTTCGCGCAGGGCCGCGTCGGTGGCGGCCAGGGCCCGGTCGTAGCGGGCGCGTGCTGCCAAGACGCGTTTGTGGGCCTCCTTCTTCGCCGGGTTGGGGTCGCATTCTCGTCGGAGCAGGGTCGGGGTCGTAGTTGATGCGTCAGCTTCTACGAGAAGGGCTGGCGTCCTCGCAGTACTTCCGTCCATGGCCGCGGACACTCAGGTTCGCTTTCACCGCAGAGGCGGGCTTCCCAACCTGTTGGCCTCGTTCATTGGGTCGACTTCGGACAGCTGATAGCGGTGGCGAAGAAAGTGGCCGCGTCAGGGGTCTTGGCCTTGGGAGTTCGCACATAGCTGAGCATGTAACGGTGGCCGCTGGCGGTGAACGCCCAGTAGTCAAACGTGATCAGGTCGGTGCCGTTGGCTGTGAACGTCGAGTGGCTGATGTCCTTGGCCTGCCCAGTGTCAGGTGTGGTGGAAAGCGTGATCGCCCTCTCGTTAACGTCCTTTACCCCCCACTGCGAAGCCTCGTCGCTGTTGGCCACCCAGATCCCATCCCGAATCCACTTCGGCACTGTTGATGCCGGTCCATCGAACAGGCTGGCTGTCGCATTGACGTTCCGGTCAGGGTATTTCTCGTCCACGGCGATCATGGCCAAGCTGGGCCCTCCGTCGTCGTTCCCCTTTGTGACAGATCGGTTCTGGTACCGCACCATGCCTGGCAACCTGAGGGTGACAGGTGCAGCGGACATGCCATAGGGACGGCAGGCTGCCATCGATGGCCCCCTGGTCGTTGCCGCGGATTTGGAAGCACTGTTTGACGTGCAGGCCGTGGCTAGCGAGCAGGTAAGGACGACCGTCGCAAACGCCAGGTTCTGCCGCCAGCGCGCGTGATGATGGTTCCCCGACATCACCGCGGGTCCCCAGTTCCGGCGGTGAAGTTCTCGTAGAGGACCTGATATATCACCCACGGCACCCCCGCGTCATCGCAGTACTTCACGAAGTCCTCCCACGCATTTTGTCCACCGGGCGTGTCCTTGTTGAAGTTGATCTGCCAGGTGGGGTTGGTCTTGTGGAGCTCACGCTCGACCGCGATCGTGTCCTTGGTGATGTCGGTGAGCAGTGCCAGGTCCCCGGTGTCCTGTCCGAGCGGGCTGGCCTGCGCGATCTCGGCCGGCAGGAGATACCCCTGCTCGGGCGGGATCGTGTTCTTGTACTGGCTCGGCAGAGTGTCATAGGAGCTGGCCCGGACCGGGTAGCGGCCCTGGTTTCTTCGTTCGACGCCTTCGCCAGAATCTGGGCGATGGCGGTGATCACCTCGCCGCACTTCATCCCGGTTTCGGCATCGCCTCCCGTTCGGGCAGCCGTCTGCATGAACGGCAGGATGGCGGGGTCCATGGCGGCTAAGGACGCTTGCTGGAACGCCGCAGAGTCTCCGTGGAGTGTCTTGAGGTAGGCGATGTCGGCCTTGCTCTGCGGGCCAGTCTGGAATCGCTGGTTGAACTCTCGTGTGGCACTCTCGCTGTCAGCGATGTCATGCATGTCCTTGACCACGTTCATGCCGGCCAGCGCGGAGTCGGTGCCGAGGTCGGGCGGGAAGGTGCTCCTGTCGACGTTGCACCAACCGAAGCTCAGGCTGCTGCCGTGGTGGCCGATGCAGTCCTTGGCGACGCTGTCGGGCACGGCAACCATGGTCAGGCCTGCCATCGCATCCCCGGTGGCCGTGGGTATCTGGGTGAGTTCGGCCTTCAGTTTGCCGAACTGGAAGGTCATTGCCGCCATCTCTGCCAGCTGTCCGGTCGTGACCTGGCATCGGGCGTTCCCGTTGATGTTGCGCGCCTCCGCCCGTGCCTGCGAGCCCGCCCCGTGGTCGGGCAGCGAACTGGCTTCCTGGACCTGCTCGTCGAAGGCGCGGTCGGCCTTGTCGTGGGCGGATCTGGCCTCGGACTCGGCCCGATCCCACGCCAAGGTGTACCGAGGCAGCGTCTGGGTCTGGAAGGTCTCGGCGACGTCGGCGAACGTCCTCAGTGCCATCGCGGCGTTGTCGGACATGCGGCTAAACCGCGTGGACTGAGCGCCGAGCCCCGCCAGTTCGGCCTTCATCACGGTCGCTGCAGGACAGGTCCAGCCGTCGCCGATATTGGCCGGGATGCGGGTGGTCGTAGTGGCCACGGTAGCCAAGTGCCCGGCCAGCCTCTGCAGGCCGTACCTGGCCGTGCGCAGGCTGTCAACGTCGACATCGAGGTGGACCTGCTCGGCGCCACTCATCAGATCGTCACCTTGATCTGCTTGTCGACGTCGACCGCTGTGAGGTCGATCGTGTAGTTGTGGGTGCTGGCGGCGATCAGTCCCGCGGACTGGCCGCACACGGTGAAGGCCTCATGCCAGGCGATCAGGAACTTCATCGCGCCCACCTCGAAGTGCGCGCGGAACTCCCCGGCCCCGGCCAGCACCTGGTCCTGGCGGGCGCCGACATCGGCCGCGGTGTTCTGGAACTGTGCGGCCAAGTCGTTGAGCTTGTCCCTGGCGCCATCGCGGGCCGCATACCTGACGGTCGTCGTGCCGGCCACGTCATCGTCGCGAGGTGTTGGCATGTCCCGCCCTCTGGTCGTCGTCGAGCGAGTTCGGCTGCCCTGCGCACCCGCGCCGACACTACCCGCCGAGGGAAAGCGCTCGCGACTCACCCGTCTGCTGGGCCAGGGGGGCTTCTGGGTGCCGGTGACCAGCAGGATTGGCGATGACGTGCTCGTGGGCGCCTTGCAGAGTAGGGGTGGCGGAGGGTGGGACTGGCCGGAGGCCGCATGCCCGCCCGACAGTCGCCCGTCGCCGGGCGCAGCCGGCGGCTTTAACGCAGTACACAAAGTCCTCACCAATCGCGGCACGTCAGCGGGGCTACGTCAGCAAGGGGCGCTTTGGCTTCGAAGGTGGGCTTGCTTCTGCCTATAACTGGGAGCCGCGCAACTCGCCCAAGACCCCAGTCACCAAACATGTTGAATGCCCCAGCGCGACGACCTTCTCAGACAGCTATTCGCAGGGTTGGAACACTGCCGGTTACCAGTTTGCGCAATGGGGTCGGCGTCGACGTGGTAGCCCGCCTGCTCACCCATCGGTCGTCCACGACGACGTCCCAGACCTACGTCCACCTCAACGTCGACGACCTGCGGGCCGAGCTGACCCGCTCCGGGGCCTGGGGCAAGGAAGACCAGTCGTGAGCGCCGACGCGGCCGCCGCAGGAGAAACGCTGCGCGTCGTGCCGGCCGGCGGCGACGAGCTCGACCGTCGCTACGGCGCCGACGCCTGGCAGGCCTCGGAACTGGGGGTGGCCGCTCCCCGCGGGCAAGGGGCGGTGAGCTTCGCCGGGATCGACCCGCCGTGGCTGCGCGGCGCCGTCAAAGCCTGGGCTCGCCGACGGCTGGTCATTGGCTGCGCCTTCAACACGATCCGTAGTGGAGCCCTTGCTTTCCAACGATTCTCGGGCTTTCTCGCCTGCTGCCAGCCGCCGGTAACGG
>PMJN01000091.1 GCA_003157445.1 Micrococcales bacterium | reverse complement strand
TCCTCCGGTGACCAGAGCCACTCGTCCTTCGAGTTTCTTGCCCACCAATCCCGCGGGCTGTTCGAGAATAGTCGTGCTGATGGTCTTCATGGCGCCTCCCAGGCTGTTGCCGCAGAACGCTGGCAAGTTGTCTAGCTCAGCGCGTGCCACGCAGTCATTGAGGGCACGGTCACACACTCTGTGACATGACGTAATTCGCCCTGTTCGACTCATGGCTGGTTGGTGCAGTCTGTCGTGCTCGGCCCCCCCTGGCTAGGGACCTAGGGCCCTACGACCATCCCTTGGAGCAGGCATCAGGCGGTGAGCGCGTTTTGGGTGGCGCGAACCCGGTTCTTGAGGTCTGCAGGAGCCGCCTTAGCCCGGGCGCCACTGGTCTTGGATGTAAGCCTTGATGATTGAGGCGGTGCACACGACGCAAAGGCGCCCGGTACGACGGCGACCACGGATGCTCCCGATACCTGGGGACAAAGTGCCGCTGTCGCAGCCCCTGGAACCAGGCACCCCCGCGCGGATTCACCAACCTCGAGTGCTGCACAGTGGCTCGGTACTTCATCTCGAATCGAGCTGATGGCGGATCCGCGTCTGAGACCGATATGGCTCACTATCAACGTTGGTGTTGAGGCCGCCCGTGCCTCACTGGAGGTTGCCCTTCAGTCGGCCTTCTTCCCAGTGAGTGCGCATTGGCGCGTGTGCTGGAGGTATCTGGACATGGAGGTACGTCGACTCCTCGCCTAAGGTGCACAGGTGAGTGTTCCTGCCCCCAACTCAGTCCCGCAAGACAGCGACGTGGTGCTTCGGCGCCGCGAGCACGGCCCCGCGAGCAATNNGAGGTAGCGGCGCGGGCGGTGCGACTGATGATCCGTTACGCCTTCGAGGAGCTGGGGCTGCATCGGGTGGCTGCCTACGCAGACCCCCACGACGCGGCTTGCCTGCGGACCGCCGGCCGGGCCGGGCTGCGCATAGAGGGCCTGGTGCGAGCCGCAAAGGAGCGTGGGAGCGAGAGTTCTGGTGGGCACGGCGCTGAGCGCCACGACTGTGTACAGCTGGCGCGGCTGGCGACCGATCCTGAACCTACATCCCGCGACGGCTTCATCGGTGTCCTGAACGCCGGGCTACCGACCAAGCGCCTCATCGCCCAGGGCCTGATCCGGAACAACGCCAACGAGATCCTGCTGTGCGAGCTGACCTACAAGCAGGAGTGGGATCTGCCGGGCGGAGTCGTCGACCCGCACGAGTCGCCGGCCTGCGCGCTCACCCGCGAGATTCGCGAGGAGTTGCAGGTCGAGATGGTGCCGCAGTCGCTGGTGGCCGTCAACTGGCTGCCGTCGTGGCGCGGCTGGGATGACGCGATGCTGTGCGTGTTCGACCTTGGGGTCGACGACCAGGTGATCGCCCGGGCCCGGCTGGAGCCGCGAGAGCTCCGTGCACTGCACTGGTGCACTCTCGACCTCGTCGAGCGCCGCGCCGCTGGCTATGTCACCCGGATGGTGAAGCGGCTCGCGCACCAGAGGGAAGGGACGGCCTACCTTGAGGACGGCTCTGACCCGACTTGGTGAGCTGGCCAAACAACCGACAGCCCGGCCGAACGCGAGTCGAGCTCGACAAGGCGGTCACCGACATTCTGGACATGGCTGCATCCGCCCTTGGTCTTCTTTGGTCCCGACACGGTGGGGCTCGGGGTGCGGGAGACGTGGGTGCGTGGCGGCTATCCACCTTGTTCCCGGCAACGAAGCAGGCCTGGCTCCGGTGGTTGTCGGGCACTGCCGGCGACGACCCCCATTTCGGAGTTGACCCAGTGGACACCGTTGATGTGGGCAGCAAACGGGGCTTGTGATTTCACAGACGCTCATCGTTTCTGAGCGACGGGACTGCCTGTTTCCTGTTTCAGGTCCCGCGGGCCGTGGAAGATCTCGCCGGTTGCGGCGTCGATGGCCGTGGCGCCCTCGGGCAGGTTCGACAGGTCGGGTGCGATCACGATGTCCGGCATGCCGGCACCGGGCATCCCGACGCTCTCCCGCTCGCTGGCGGGTTCCTGAGCCATGCCGGCCAAGACCAGGTCGTGCGCGCCGCGCCGCGCCAGCGTCTGGCCCCGGAAGAACGCCGGAGCCACCACGCGGTAGACCAGCATGAGCACTCCACCGAAGACGAGAGCACCGATCCCGATCACAAAAACGCCACCGATCCCGAAAATGGTCGTCTTGCCGTAGCTCGGTTGGGCGTACTGGTAGGAGGCGAATCCGAACGCGCCCAACAGCATCAGCCCGCCAAGGAACGGCAGCACGCCCTTCATCCACAGGTCGCGCCCGCCCGCGGCGATCTTGCGACGGTAGTACCACACGCAGGCGAACCCGGTCATCCCGTAGTAGAACGCGATCATCAGTCCAACCGCCGCGATCGAGTCGCCGAGGACGTTCTGGCTGACCAGGGTCATCCCGACATAGAAGAGGATCGAGACGCCACCCATCCAGATGGTCGCGTGAGTCGGAGTCAGGTAGCGCGGGTGGATCCTGGCGAACTTTGCCGGCAGCGCCCGGAAGGCGCCCATCGACAAGGCGGTACGGGCCGTGGGCAGGATCGTGGTCTGAGTGGACGCCGACGCCGAAGTCAGCACGGAGATGATCAGCAGGGTCTGCATGACCTTGCCTAGACCGGACCCGCCGAACACGGTCGAGCCCAGTGCCTGGAACACGTCGCTGGCGTTGGCAGCATTGCCGAGCCCGATGCCGACCGAGCCGACTCCCGCGAAGGCCACGGTGGCTACGCTGACGATCGCGTAGGTGACCAGGAGCAGCAGGGTGGAGATGATGGCCGCTCGGCCGGGGGTCCTGGTCGGGTCGGACGTCTCCTCGTTGACAGAGACCGCGGTATCCCAGCCCCAGTAGATGAACACCGCGATCAGCGTCGCGGTCACGATCGAGCTGAGCGACAGTCCGCTGGGTACCAGCCAGCTCAGGCTCGGGTGCAACGATCCGGCCGGCGAGGCACCGCTGAGCACCTTGGTCAGGGCGACCAGCGAGAAGATGACCAGGATGAGCACCTCGATGCTGAGCAGGGCGTACTGGATGCGCGCCGAGATCTCGATTCCGCGGTAGCAAATGTAGGTCATGATGACGATCCACACGATGCCGGCCACCGTGCTCCAGAACGTGCTTGCCGCGAGCGACTCGGCACCCACCAGATGGAAGCTGTAGGACCCGGCGATCTGAGAGAGGTTCGCCATGACGATGACGTCGGCGGCGATGATCCCCCANNNNCGCCGGTGCCTTCACCCCGACGATCCCGTTGCCGTTGGTCGTGGCGACGACGAAACCCAGGCTGGCAGCCAGGCTGTACGCCGGAGCGGTAGAGGCCACACCAACCACGATGCTCGAGACCAAACCGAGCGCACCGCGTTTGAGGCCCTTATCGGTCGCTGTCTCGGGATACCCCAGCGGTCCGCTGGTCTCTTGAGTGGTCATGGCACCCCTTCGGTAGTCGGGGCCTGGATGTGCACTCCGAGTTGCCGGAAACCTAGCGCAGTTGAGACGTTTGCGGAAGAGGTGAAACACAAGTGTTTCCGAAGCGAAATAACTCAGAAACACGTGATTCCGCAGTGGAAGCGCTTGANNCACGCATGATTCGGTAAGACCGCGATGTGAGGACAAATCTGGGTCGCGGGCGGGTTGGGTTCTGACACTGATCTGCCGGTGGCCCTGGCGTGGGGCCGGGATCGGCCCATCGGTCGGTACTCCTGGGCGTCGGACCTGCCGGATCCTCTCCGGCAGGTCCCATACGAAAGCTGCGGTTGCCCGCGGATATTGAGTTCTAGGATGGCCTTGGCTGCGGCACGTTCTTTCGGGGTCTGAAATGAGGGTGACCTAGACACGGATGCGGCGTGCGGCACCATCGCGACGCTGAGTTTGGTGGCCGCACGTGGCCGGATTAGCGTGCTGAGCACGCCCTAGCCGCGACGATGTTCCGCGATGGCGACAAGTGTGCCCAGCAGTCAGGCCCCAGGTGGACAGCCGCGGTCCCAGTCAACGATCGGCTTGTGACGCACCGGATTGCCGGTAGCACCGCGCGCGTCAGACGCATGACGGAGGTCAGGTTCACGGCGAGGACACGCTCCCAGGTCGCGTCACGGTCTCGGACGGTCAAGGATTCAAGCAACAAGACGGCGACGTACCGGACGGGGCCCAGAGATCGAGAGCCGCGAGTTCTGGGCTCCTGCAGGGGGACCACAACTCGCTTCTGATCGATCTGATCCGCTTAGACGATGACGGTGATGGCGGTCGTGGCGCTGACCCCGTCACTTTCGACGGTGATCTGGGTAGTGCCGGGTTTGCGGGCGCTGACGGTGCCGGTGACCGGGTCGATCCGGGCCACTCGTGGATCGCTGGATGACCAGAGGTGGGAGGCCGGGTCGGCGATGGGCAAGGTCACGGTGGCCAGGTTGTCACCGCCGATGTTGGTGCCGGTGGCGGTGATCGTCTCGCCGGTACCAACCGAAAGCTGTCCTCAGAAGACCCCAGCCTGGCAGGACCATCTGTGGTGGCAAGGTCAGGACCGCAAGACTCTCAGACGGATCAACACCCTGATTAAGGACCGTCCGCAACGGGCCATGGGCCGCACAGAAGACCTGCGGCGCTCTTGCCCGTAGACCGAACGCCAACCTTTGATCACTGAAACCCCAGCCGGCGTTATCCTTCACCGAAAGCGATTCCCGTGTGGTTGAGGCTTGGGCTTCCGGCGCAGTCTAGAAGGTATGCCGTTCGGCCCGGGGTGTAACGAAGAGGTATCCCGGTCGGTATCACCAAGGATGTCGAGCGCTTTGCCGGTTCGCGCGGGAGGATGGCGATATGCCGCGTACCACTACAGCCGTCCGAGTCCTGGCATCCGTCGGCCTGCTCGCCGCGTGCACTTACCCAGCGGCCGCCACCTCCGCGTCGTCGTCCAACCGCGTGATCCCGGCGGCGAGGGCGACGACGCCTCGGTCGGCCCTACCTCATGCGACGGCGGCCCCGGCCCCGAGCCCCCCTTCGGCCCGAACTCCTGACCCGGGGTCCCTTTCGCAGACGACGGCCCGCCCCGGCGGGTCGGATCCGCAGTTCGCCCAGCGCATGCGTACCCTGTGGGCCGCCGTCGTCGCGGGTGACACCGCAGCTGGCAGCAGCTTCTTCCCGCTTGGGGCATACCTCCAGGTCAAGGCGATCAGCAACCCTGCCGCTGACTACCGCAACAGGCTGATCACCCTGTATGGCCTCGACATTCGCGCGCTGCACCTCAGAGTCGGGTCCGGCGCAAAACTGCTCGGGGTCGACGTGCCGGATCGTTCCGCCACGTGGGTCGCGCCCGGGCAGGAGTACAACAAGGGGTCTTACTGGCGGGTCTACGGGACGCGGGTGCGCTATAGGACGGTCTCCGGGAAGGAGGGCTCCTTCGGGATCTTCTCGCTGATCTCCTGGCGCGGCCAGTGGTACGTCGTCCACCTCGGCCCGATCAACCGCACCCCGGGGACCGGGGCCATCACGCGATAGGCAGGTGCCGAACTCGCTGACCTGCTCGGGGCCGCCCGCCTTACCGACGTCGCAGCCTATGCGTCACTTGGGGTCGGCAATCGCGGCCCAACACCCCCTCCTTTGGGAGCTCGACGCATCGGCGGCCCCAGCGCGAACACGCGCATCTGGCTGCTGAACCGACCAATGCTCCCTCAGCATGTCTCAGCGCACGCATCTGCCGCTGGTGGGGCGGTCGCTCGCGCATATTAGCGTTACCTTGGTCGCTGGTTCTGGTGTCAACATAACCGGGCAAAGGAATACGCAACCGTCCTACTCACGCCAGATCGCGGACTCTCAAAATGTCGCATAACCCGTGTCCACGAAACTTGGCGCAGGGCCAGGTGCTGTTGCCCGCAACTGCTATGTCCCCGCCGGTTCACTACCGCGTTCGGGGAGCAGATGTTGCGGCGCGACTAGAAAGCGGGGTATATGTCGAGGGTTTGGCCCCCAGTGCCGACATAGTTCTCGCCCGTGGAGTAGGACGCGTCGTTGATCAAAGGCTTGAACTGGAAGGTATGACCGGCGGGAACCCGTTCGAGTTTGTACTCCCAGACGTCATCTGCCTCGTTCTGTGCGTCGATACCGCTGTCCCATCGGAAGGGGTCGGTGTCACCACGGACGGTGATCCGGTTGCCCATTCCTACGTTGTAGTGGATTCGGATCGGCGTAAGCTCCGACAGTCCTTTTGGCTTTGCCCGTCTCTTCGTGGCCTTGGGCGCGCTGGCGGACGGTGGCACGGCCCCCGTGGAGTTGGAATTGCCCTTAACTGACCTGACCGCCATGAATTCCTCCGCAATCATTGGTGATTTCGAGTGCAAGCCCAGTGTGGTGGCGGTCACCTCTACTCGCAACTCGACGAGTTTGCCCCCCTCAAATGACTGCCTAGGTCCCAGCTTCTTCGAATAGAAGCGCCAATCGGAGTTGAGACTCTCACCCGCCCCCGATCCACGGGGTTCCGGTGTCGCGGTCCTGTCCGCAGTCGATGCAATCCATCTGTTGAGCCCGGTTGCTCGAGATGATTGACCAGGTTTCGCATTTGGTCATATGCTGCTCGAGTGATTGAGACGCGAAGGTTGGATGAGCGCGTGGCTCGTGGGGANNGTGGGCAAGGGCACCGTGTACCTGCACTGGCGCACTCGCGAGGAGCTGTTCGGAGCCGTTCTGGGTCGTGAGCTCGCCCAGGCGTTGGATGAGGTCGCCGAGGCGGTGCTGGCGGACCGCGGATCCTGGCAGTTGCATCGAGTGACCAGGGCCCTCTTTCTGGCATTGGCGCGGCGGCCCCTTCTGATAGCGCTGTTTCGATCGGACCGGGAGGTGCTGGGCAAGTTCGCTGGCCGCCGCGTCGTCGAGCGCACGCGGCGTCGTGCCATGACGCTGGGTGAGTACCTGACGTTGTTGTCCGCCCACGGCCAACTCCGGGAGGACCTGAGCGCCGATGACCTTTCGCTGGCCTTCATCTCAGTCTGGATGGGTTTCGTCCTGTTCGATCCGCAGGACGAATCGAACGCTGGCGGGTCGGCTGGGATGGCTGTGAATGACCCCCTGGAACGGCGCGCGGACCTGCTGGCCGCCACCGTGGCGGCCGCGTTCGGCTCCGGACGTGCCGTGACGGACGACGACGATGAGGCGATGCGCGCCCAGGTTGCTGCCTGGCTGCGGCGGATGGCGGATGGCGACCGTGCCGGGTTGTCCGGCCAGGCGGGAGCCGAGCCGCCCGACAAGGAGGCCTTGGCTCATGGACAAGGTTGAGGAGAGCCGCATGGAAGTTGTCCTGCGTACCGACGCACTCAGCAAGAACTATGGCGCCGTCACGGCCCTGGACGGGCTCACGCTCGAGGTGGGCCAGGGGGAGGTGCTCGGCTACCTCGGGCCCAATGGGGCCGGCAAGACCACCACGATCCGGCTCCTGCTGGGTCTGATCACAGCGTCCGCCGGTTCGGCCCAGGTCTTCGGGCTCGACGTCGCACATCACAAGGCACAGGTACATGCGCGGCTGGCCTACGTGCCGGGCGAGGCGACGCTGTGGCCGTCGCTGACGGGCGCCGAAACGCTGCACCTGCTGGCCCGCATCCATGGGCAGACGGATCTCGGGTACCGGGACCTGCTGATGCGGCGTTTCGACTTCGACCCCTCCAAGAAGGTGCGCACCTACTCCAAGGGGAACCGGCAGAAGATCAACCTGATCGCGGCGTTCGCCACCCGGGCCGACCTGCTGGTCCTGGACGAGCCGACCAGCGGCCTGGACCCGCTGATGGAACAGGCATTCCGCCAAGCAGTGCTGGAGGCCAAAGGCAACGGACAGACCGTCTTTCTGTCCTCACACATCCTGGACGAGGTGGAGGCCCTGTGCGACCGGGTGGCCATCCTGCGGGCCGGCCGGCTGGCCGAGATCGGCACCCTGACGCAGATGCGTCACCTGTCCGCGCTCACCGTCGACGCGTCCTTCCCGAGCGACCCGCCGGCGGTCGGACACCTGCCGGGAGTCAGTGCCGTCCAGGTCGTGGGCCGGCACCTGACCTGCCAGGTCATCGGACCGGTAGACACCCTGCTCTCCGTGATCGCGGCCGCCCATCCAAGCATGCTGCTGAGTCGGGAACCCTCCCTGGAGGAGCTCTTCCTGTCCCTGTACGGCAGCGACGAGGTGCACCGNNTCCTGCACACCTACCGCCGGCCACAGTGGGAGCTCGCCCGGTTCGTGGCGCGACGAACCGCGCGCAGCGCCATGTTGTGGGGTGCGGTGTTCGGGCTCTACGCGTACGCGTCGACCGTCGGCTTCACCGACCTTGCCCCCACCCCCGCCGGCAGGCAGGAGTTCCTGGCCCCCCTGGCCGGCAACACCGGGCTCCAGGCCTTGTATGGCGTCCCCTACCGGATCGATACCGTCGGCGGCTTTGTTACCTGGCGGGCCACCGGGGTGATATCGCTGGTCGGGGCGATCTGGGGGCTACTGGTGGCCACCCGGGTGACACGCGGGGAAGAGGCTGCCGGGCGGTGGGAGCCGTTCCTGGCAGGACGGACCACACATCGCCGGGCGGCGGCGCAGGCCCTGGCCGGGTTGGGGTGTGCTCTCCTGCTCATGCTGGCCATCGCGACGGCGGCCACCATCGCCGTCGGGACACGCTCTGACGTCGGCTTTGGCCTGGGGCCCAGCCTGTTGTTCGCCCTGGCGGCCACGGCAGGGGCGGCAGAATTCATCGTCGTTGGAACGCTGGCCGCCCAGATCATGCCCATCCGGGCCAGGGCCGCGAGCTTGGCGGCGGGCGTGTTCGGCGTCGCCTTCCTGTTGCGCGCCGTCGCTGACATCGCCCCGCACGCGCATTGGCTGGTGTATCTGAGCCCGCTGGGATGGGTCGAGCAGGTCAGGGCGCTTAGCGACCCCCAACCGATCTGGCTGCTGCCCATCGGCGCCTTCGTGGCGGCGGGCGCAGCGGGCACGATCTGGCTTGCTGGGCGTCGCGACCTGGGCGCCAGCACCTGGGCCGACAAGGACGCCAAAGAGCCACACACCAGGCTCCTCGGCTCCCAGCGACTTCTGGCCATCCGGCTGTCCCGCAACTCGGCCGTCTGCTGGGTGGCGATCGCTGGGTTGGGGTCGCTGCTGTACGGCACCTTCGCCGCCTCGGCCGGTGAGGCCTTCGCCTCCTCGGGCTTGGCCAACAAATTCACCGGTGGCATCACCCACCAGGGACAGCAGGCCACCGGGGTCAGGCTCTATGCGGGCATCATCTTCTTATTCATGATGCTTGCCTTGATGGGCTACGTCGCATCAGCGGCAGGCGCGATCCGTGAGGAGGAGGCCGAGGGCCACCTCGACAACCTGCTCGTGCGCCAGGTCGGCAGGGCAGGCTGGCTCGCAACACGCACCACGATCGTGCTGGCCGTCACGCTCCTGGCTGGCCTTACCGCCGGGGTGGGCTTCTGGCTGGGGTCTCGCGGCGGCGCCGGGATCTCGCTGGGCGAACTAGGCGCCGCCGGCCTGAACGCTGCGACGCCGGCCATACTGCTCCTGGGCTTCGCCGTGCTGGTGATCGGGCTGGCGCCCCGGTGGACATCCATGCTCTGCTACACGCTGATCGCCTGGTCGTTCCTGCTCGACATGCTCGGCTCGGTGATCCACCTCAACCACTGGGTGCTGGACACCTCCCTTCTGCAGCACCCAGCCCTCGCCCCGACCACCGATCCGAACTGGCAGGTCGTGGCCACCTACGCGGTCCTGGGCGTGCTGCTCGCCGCCGCCGGCACAGCCCGGTTCGTCCGCCGAGACCTACAGCCCACCTGACCGGGCCCCAATCGACTACTCATGTCTTCCAAGACCGCCCGGATCAGCGCGGGCACCAGTGAGGTGCCTGGTCAGCCACCAACGGGACGGTTGAAGGTTCGCGTTTGTTACAAAACATTGCGTGTGGCTAGTACACGAGAGCGGGTCCGCGAACATCGCCAGCGTTTGCGCGCCCAGGGCCTGCGGCCTGTTCAGATCTGGGTGCCCGACGTACGGGCACCGGAATTCGTCGCGGAAGCCCACCGCCAGTCGGCTGCCATCGCGGCCAGCGAGCACGAGGCGGACGACCAAGGGTTCGTCGCCGCCATCTCCGTCGACTGGACCGCCCAGTGAGGCGAGGCGACATCTGTATCGCTGCGGCGCGAGGTACCCATACCGGCACGCCAAGACCCATCGTCATCGTTCAGGACGATCGGTTCGATGCAACCGCCTCGATCACGGTCGCTCCGCTGACAACCAATCCCCTCGACGCACCGCTGACCCGGATCGATGTGGAGGTGACAGCGGCCACCGGGATCGAGCAGCCAAGCAAGATCATGATCGACAAGGTCACGACGATGCCGCGGGCGAGCGTGCGTGACCACCTCGGGCGTCTTGCCGATGCAGACCTCATCCGGCTCGACCGCGCGCTCCTCGTGTTTCTCGGGCTTGCTGACTGAGAATGACTCAGCCACGGGTTCGCAGCGGGCTTACGAGAAATCGGCCGACCCGCAGCAGCGGCCTCGGCTGGCTAAGTCGTTCCCGTGGGCCGATCGTGCGCCGGGATTCTTGAGTCGGCCATGGGCGTACCGGCATGTCGCCTTAGGCAGCGCTATCGCGACGCGCCACCGGCCATCCTGCGCGTGCCTACGTTGCTGTCCTTGGCTGGGTGGAAGACGGCCGCCTGAGCGATACCTAAACGCCCTGGTTGAACTTCGCTCGTACACCTTGGCTTTCCTGTCGTTGGAGAACGCTATGAGCCGGGCGTACCCAGACCGGCGACCCACCGGTTTCGGGGAGCTGGCGTGGGCCAGCGCCTTTAACGAAGAGAACTTGGCGGAGCTGGGCACTGAGTACCGCAGACGGTCTTGCCAGTGCTCTCGCCGAGCGGTCAGTTGACCGACTCGAACAGAGCATTCAGCCATGGCGACTCACGAGCGACCTACCTCGCGACCCCGAGGCATTGGCTCGAGTCAACGCCGACATAGACCGCCTCGACGTTGATGGTCCATTCCCCGCGGGGATGCTCGACGAGTCAGCAGAGTAAGTCGCCCACCTGTAGGGGCGCGTAGCTGGCCAGGATTCTGCTATGCAACTAGCCTGGATTCTGCTACGCAGCTAGCCTGGATAGTGAGGTGATGCGCCGTGCGCTCTTCCCGCGTTCGCGAAGCCGCCGTTGATGGTTCGTTCTACCCGGGCGACCCTGAGGTGCTGCGCGTCACGGTGGACCAGTTGCTTGCCGACGCGCCACCGCCGCCCGAACAGGCGCCGGTGCCGCGGGCCGTGATCGTCCCCCACGCCGGGTACATCTACTCCGGCTCCACCGCTGCCATGGCCTACGCGCGAGTGGCGCGGGGAAGGGACTCAATCCGGCGGGTCGTGGTGATCGGCCCGACGCACCACGTGCCGGTGCGCGGCGTGGCACTGTCCGGGGTCGACGGGTTCCGCACACCGCTGGGCGTGCTGCCCGTCGCGGAGGAGTGGGCCGAGGAGCGCCTGGCCGGTATCTCGGCAGTGTGCGTCTTCGCCGAAACCCACCGGTGGGAACATGCCGTCGAGGTCCAGCTGCCGTTCCTGCAGCGCGCGCTCGGCGGCGTCGAGATTGTCCCCCTGCTCGCCGGGGACGCGACAGGCGAAGAGGTTGCCGACGTGCTTGACGAGCTGTGGGGCGGGCCGGAGACGCTCGTCGTGATCAGCTCTGACCTGTCGCACTACCTGCCCTACGAGCAGGCGCGGCGCGTCGACGCGGGCACGATCGCGCAGATCAGCGCGCTGGACGGGCCGCTGGACCACACGCAGGCGTGCGGCGCCACTGGGGTCAACGGCCTGCTCGTCGCCGCGCGCCGACACGGCCTGCGCCCCGTGCTGTTGGGCGCGTGCAGCTCCGGGGACACCGCAGGGGACCGGTCGCGGGTCGTCGGGTACTGCGCCTTCGCGTTCGAGGGGGACGACGATGCGTGAGGCACGAGTTTCGCAGCGCTCCGAGTCGGTGGGCACCTCGCCGCCCGTCAAGGACCCGACTGTCGCGACACCGCAAGACCCGACCGTCACCGTCGTGCCCGATGACGCGGGCGACGTGCTGCTGTCCGCCGCCCGCACGGCCATCGCGCAGGCGCTCGCCGCGACGGCCTCCCACACCGGGAAAGCGCCAGCCTGGGCGCTCGAGCCGGGTGCGAGCTTCATCACCCTGAAGAAGGACGGCCGGCTCCGCGGCTGCATCGGGTCGTTCGCCGCCCAGCGCCCACTCCTGGAAGACGTGCGGGCCAACGCGGTGGCCGCCGCGACGCGGGACCCGAGGTTTGCGCCGATGACGCCGGACGAGCTTCCCGCCGTCGCGATCGAGGTCTCTGTCCTGTCCGCGCCCCGACCGCTGCGTGTGTCCAGCCTGCGCGAGGCGTACGCCGCACTGCGCCCGGGCCTCGACGGTGTGATCGTGGAGACGGGCGCCTGCCACCGGGCGACACTGCTGCCCCAGATGTGGCAGGACCTGCCGGACCCAGCGCAGTTCCTCGGGCACCTGTGGCTCAAGGCGGGCGTCGCGCCCGGCATCTGGCACGAGGGCACGACGCTGCAGACGTACACGGTCCGCGCCTGGCACGATGTGCCCGAAGCGCCCAGAGAGGGGTGAGAGGCATGCAGGACGACAACCTTGCGGCGTCCCCGGGCAGCGATGCGGCGTCCCCGGGTGTGGCGACCTGGCCCGACGCCCCGACTGCCCGGTGGTGGTCGGCGCTGGAC
>PMJN01000450.1 GCA_003157445.1 Micrococcales bacterium | reverse complement strand
ATGCCGCACAGAACACATGTTCCTGGGCGAACGGCGTTCTATGGTCGAGGCACTGATCCTGGCTGAGACGGAGGAGGATCGAGACAAGGCACTGGCCGAGCTGCTGCCGCTTCAACGTGAGGACTTCGTCGGAATTTTCGAAGCCATGGACGGACTGCCGGTCACCATCCGGTTACTCGACCCGCCGCTGCACGAGTTCCTGCCCGACCTCACAGAGCTCTCTGTTCGGGTGGCCGTGGCCGATGCCCTTGGTGAGGCAAATGAGCAGGACCGGCGACTGTTGAAGGCCGTGCGCAGGCTGCACGAGGAAAACCCGATGCTCGGACTGCGTGGGGTGCGTCTTGGTCTGGTGATTCCGGGCTTGTTCGCCATGCAGGCGCGGGCGGTGCTCGAAGCAGCGGTGTTGCGAGTCGAGGCCGGCGGCGCGCCGAGAGCCGAGATCATGGTGCCGCTGGTCGGTGCGGTCCAGGAACTTGAGAACATCGCGGAGATGATCAAAGTTGTGGCTCGGCAGGTACGTGCCGCCTCAGGAATGGAAATCGACCACATGGTCGGAACCATGATCGAGTTGCCGCGTGCGGCCCTGACGGCGGGTGCGATTGCCGAGGCTGCCGAGTTCTTCTCCTTCGGCACAAACGACCTTACCCAGACCACCTGGGGTTTCTCGCGCGACGACGTGGAGTCCGCGTTCTTCTCGCGTTACCTGGACAAGGGCATCTTCGGCGTCTCTCCGTTCGAGTCCCTGGACCGCGAAGGGGTCGGACGGCTGGTGAAGATCGCTGTCGAGGAAGGCCGCAGGACGCGACCCGGGCTCAAGGTGGGCATCTGCGGTGAGCACGGCGGTGACCCTGACTCCGTGCACTTCTTCAACGAGGCTGGACTGGACTATGTCTCCTGCTCGCCGTTCCGGGTCCCGGTTGCTCGCCTAGAGGCGGGCCGCGCCACGGGTGGCGGCGGCAGCGACACTCGCTAACTGCCCCACCAAACCTCGCGACGGTGCTACCGGACTACCGGTGGCGCCGTCCTAGGTTGGTGGAGCCAGCGGCGCACCGTCCCCCCGTTGCGGATCAGTTGCCAGTCCCCCCGGGGCAGGACGGTTAACGTCACTAGCCACGTTGTTCAGGATCGCAGCCAGCGGAACGGCGATGAATGCACCGAAGATCCCGCCAAGAATCGCGCCGGCGGTAACCGCCATCAGGATGCCCAGCGGATGAATGTTCACGGCCTTGCCCATAATCAGGGGATTGAGCAGGTTGCCTTCGAGCTGCACGGTGAGAACCAGTGCGACCGCCATCACCAGCGCCATCACAGCGCTCTTGGTCACCAACGCGACAAGCACCACCACGACCCCGGCCACCAGCATTCCGAGCAGCGGGATCAACGAGCCTAGAAAAAGCAACACCCCCAGCGGGACCACCAAGGGCATTCCTGCGATCATCATGATCACGACCATGGTCAACGAATTGATGAGGGCCAGCAGGACGGTGCTGCGCATGTACGCGATCAGCGTCCGCCAGGCCACATTGCCAGCATGTGCCACCCTCAGGCGGCTCTCCTGCGGGAGGAGCTTCACGACCCACCGAAAGATGCCGCCATCGTCGGTCAGCAGAAACAAGGTGGCGAAGAGGCAGAAGACCGCTCCACCAATGACCAGCAGGGCGCTGTTGGCGGTGGCAAAAGCACCCTGAGCCAAGCCGGTGCGGTTCGCGCTGATGGTGTTGGTCAGGTCGTTGACCAGTTGGCTGACCTGGTGCTCGGACATCCGTGCCGGTCCCTTCACCAGCCACCGGTGGATCGTCGCCACCGCGTCCAGCAACTGGCTGCCCAGCGCGGAGGAGTTCGCCGAGACCTGCTGAATGACAAACCATGCTGCGGCGACAAGGGCCGTCATGCCGAGCACGAAGACCAGGATTGCCGCCAGGGTTCTGGGCACGCGCCAACCCACCAGCAACCCGACCAGCGGCTGCAGAAGCGCGCAGATCATGATCGCGACAATCACCGTAATGGTGACCAGGCTGACCGCGTTGAGCAGGCCGAGCAGGACAACCAGCGCTGCTGCCACGATGAGTAAGCGCAGCGCCCAGGCGGCGGCCACCTGAAGGCCCCAGCTGACCGTGTCGGTCGCGCGTTCGTGCAGGGGGCTCATGTGAAGATCACCCGACCGCCAGTGCTGGTCCTTGATTCGCGTTCATCGCGGCGGTGAGCGAGTCGAGTTCGTCGCGCAGAAAGCCTGCCATGACGTCGAGATCCGGCACCAACTGGCGGCAGGCGATCAACCCGAAGTACAGGTTGCCGCGATAGCTCATCACCGTCATGTTGAGTCCCTGTCCGTTGACCACAGCCGAGACCGGGTAGTAGGCCAATACCTTGGCACCAGCGAAGTACAGAGCCACGTTCGGCCCGGGAACGTTGGAGATGATGAGGTTGAACGGATTGACCCGCTCCAGCAACCGCAGCTTGGCGGACAGCCGCCAGGCCTGGTTGGCCAGTGCCGGCATGGCGAACTGGCTGACGTCGGCGAGCAGGCTGGCGGGGATGGCGCCGTGTTGGTCTTTGGCCGCTCGCATGGCCTCGTGCATGGCTTCCAGTCGCTCCACCGGGTCGGCCAAGTTGGTCGGTATCGGGGCCAACATCATTGACACCTTGTTGCCAAAGGTCCCGCTCTGGCCCCGGGTGCGCACCGAGACGGGAACGGCCGCAATCAGGGGGCCGGTCGGCAAGGCCTCGTGCAGCTCCAGCCAGCGACGCAGCGCACCGGCACACAGCGCCATGACCACATCGTTGACGGTCAGGTCGCTGCCGGCCCTAAGCGTCTTGACCTCGCTCAACGGAAGGTCGGTGAAAGCCCACCGGCGGTGTGCAGATATTGGCGCGTTGAAAGGCGTGTTCGGAGCACGCAGTCCGGGTTCTGACAGTAGATCTTCGTTGTCCTTGCCTGCCAGACGCGCAAGCGGAGGCCCAACGGCGTTGGCAAGCACCGGAATCGAACGTGCAACGTCCTTAGCGAACCGGACGGCCTGAAACGGCTGGCGAGCGAGGGCGACCGCGCTTCGGCCAAGCAGCCAGGCACGGTCAGGGGGCCGCTCGCCCACGAACACCTCGGCCTCCGGCAGAGTTCGACCCTGCGGTGAAGTATCGAGCACGGCGGAGAGGATGTCGCCCCCGGAAACGCCGTCGATGGCGGAGTGATGAATCTTGGCGTAGATCGCCGCGCGCCCCCCGCGAAGCCCCGTGATGAGGTAGATCTCCCACAGAGGGCGACTGCGGTC
>PMJN01000223.1:9201-15690 GCA_003157445.1 Micrococcales bacterium | reverse complement strand
CAGCGGCATGGACAACGTCGACCTTGAGTTCCGAAAGCACTTTGAGCACTTCAGATTCGACACCAGCGGGCAACGGGTCGAAGAGGAGCTGGTCGACGGTCGGGTCTTCGTGGACTAGAACGCCTAGCGCGGCCAATCCACTATTTGCAACGCTTAGCGCAGCCAACCCACTATTTTGCCTCAAGTTTTGTCGTCCGTGGTTGGAGGCATGCCGTCTTTTTCGAACATGTGCTGGGTATTCTTCTCGAGACAGCCGGTGATTGTCGGGGAGGCAATGGTGCAACGCTCGAATGCTGCCCGGAGACCACCACTGGTGTACATCACGGTGGCCAGCGTTCTGGCTGCCCTTCTCTGGGTGCGATGGGGCGGGATTCGCAAGGGCATCTGGATCGATCTGGATGTGTACATCCGTGGAGCAGGGGCGGTGATCCGCCACGAGCCGCTTTACTCCGTGAGCGTGCAAGGTCAGTACTTCACGTACCCGCCGTTCGCTGCGGTGTTCTTTGTGCCTCTGGAGCTCTTGGGGGACTTCGGTGCGCGGTTGGCACTTACCCTGGCCTCGATCGGCTGCTATGTCGTGGTCGTGGTGGTGTGCGCCCGACGCCTACGTATGAACGTGGCCGCCGCCGCCATTGTCGGGTTGATTGGTCTGAGCCTTGAACCGTTCGCGCGGACCTTTCTTCTCGGCCAGATCAACCTTGTGCTGCTCGCTCTTGTCGTCATCGACTGCCTTGTGGTCCCTGCGCGGTATCGGGGGATGTTGATCGGCATCGCTGCCGGCATCAAGCTCCTGCCTGGCGCGTTTATCCTTTTTCTCATACTCAAACGGGAGTGGTGGGCGGTGGGTCGCGCCATTGCCGTTTTCGCTGTTACCGGCGTTGTGGGCGCAGTGTTCGCCCCTAACGCCTCCTGGTTCTTCTGGAGTGGTGGATTCATCCAGTTGTCTCGCTTCGGTTCGGATGCGGTCATCCGGGGGGATAACCAGTCCCTGACCGGGGCATTCATGCGCCTTTCCCGTGATCTCTCGCCCCCGGTGGTGGTTACGTTGCTCCTGTCGATCGGTGCCCTGTTGCTGGGCGTGATCGCAGCTAAGCGGCAGATCGACTCTGGCAATGATGTCAACGGGCTCGTCTGCATCGGCTTCGCGTCATTGCTGGCCTCACCGGTCTCGTGGACCCACCACTGGGTCTGGGCTGTCTTGGCTCTGCTCGTGCTGGTGCAGGGCCGACACCTTGTCGCTGCTGCTGTGCTCGGTGCTGTATTTGTGGTCGGGCCGATGTGGTTCACCCCGCGCGGGGATCTTCTTGAGCTTCGGGATAACTTGTGGCAGGCCGCTGCCTGCCTCGCGTACACGGTGGTTGCGCTTGCCTACCTGATCTTCTACGCCCGGAGCCCCCAAAAGACGGAGATGGGGATCCGCACGGCCTCCTGAGTGCCATCGGTCGAACGGGTGAGGCAGGCATCGCACCTACGGCCTGAAGTCCGCCGAGCGCCCCTTGGGTGACCTATGGCGGACTTAGATTGGTCAAAAGAGAGGACATCGGTCGATGCCATTGCAGCCGTGGGAATCAATGGGTCGCCACGACAGCGGAGCTGTCGCGGTCGAGACCGCCTTTGTCTCGATCTTCCTGGTTATCTTGTTGTTCGGCATCTGCGAGTCGTCGTTTCTGTTCAAGGACTGGCTGTCGGTCTCGGCGGCCGCTCGGGCCGGTGCGCGGATGGGCGCCTCCCAGCCGAGGGTCTCGAACTTCGCCCAGGCCTCCGCAGACCAGGTGACCAATGCACTCTCGGGCCTGACCCTGGCCAACGTTCAGGCGGTGTGGGTCTACAAGACCACGGCAGCAACCGGGCAGCCGCCCGCGACCTGCAACTCATCCAGCAGCTGCGTGCCGTTCACGCCGAGCGGCTCCCAGCTCACGACAGCGAGCTCCTCGAACTGGCTGAGCACCAATCAGAACGCCTGCCCGGGCGACGCTGGCCGTGACTCTCTGGGGGTCTACGTGAAATACACGCACACCTCCCCGCTGGGCTTCTTCTTCAACAACTCGATCATCAGCCAGTCGACGGTGATGTGGCTCGAGCCGTGGACCACTGACGTTCACTGCAAGCCAGGTGCCTGACGTGTTGGGTCTTGCTCGGTCGCAGATGCCCTCCAGAAGGCGCAAGCCAGCTCTGGGCGATCGTGGTGCCTCAGCGGTCGAGGCAGCCATTGTGACTCCGGTCGTGATGGCGTTGCTCTTTGGCATCATCGAGTTGGGGTTCGTCTTCAAGGACTATCTCGCAGTTGCCGGAGCCGTCCGGGCAGGAGTGCGGACGGCTTCGGCCAACCCGCGCATGGCTACCTTCGCACAGGTTGCGGCGAACAAGGTGGCGCAGACCGGAGGTGCGATGAACTTCAGCGACGTGCAGCAGTTGTGGGTCTTCAAGGTGGACCCCACCACGAACAAAACCATCGGTTTCAGTAACTTCAGCGACTGTAACTACTGCGTGAAGTTCAAATGGGACAGCGGCGCGAAGGCATTTGTCCCGCTCACTGATACCTGGGCGTCCACCACTCAGAACGCGTGCAGTCTGAGTATCGGCGGACCTCTGGATCGGATCGGTGTCTACATCCAGCTCAAGCACAACCCGATCACTGGGTTCGTCCTGAAGACCATCTACATCTCGGAGGCAAGCGTCTTGTCGCTCGAGCCGATACCAGTTAGTACGGGGTGCAAACCATGACCATTCAGACTTGCTGGGCACGCCTTCGGCACGGCCGATCCAAGGAGGCCGGCTACGTGGCGGTGATGACCGCCATGTTGCTTATGACTCTCATGGGTCTGGCTGCGTTCGCCGTCGACGTGGGCCACTGGTACCAGGTCGGTCAGCAGGAGCAGGCCGCTGCCGATGCCGCAGCCATGGCGGGGGTGACCTACCTGCCGGGGGACTCGACCTCGGCCTTCTCCACGGCGCGAACCTACTCAAAGATCAACGGTTTCCAGGACGGCGTGAGCTCCACGACCGTCACTCCGGCAGTAGACGGCCAGCCCACCCGGCTGCGGGTGACCGTCAAGCGGTCGGTCACCAACTTCTTCGGGTCGCTGCTTGGCCTGCCGAGCACGACGGTTGCCAGAACCGCTGTCGCCGACTATTCCGAACCGGTTCCGATGGGCAGTCCGTGCAACGAGTTCGGTAACGACCCAGATCAGGCGTCCTATCGGGCCACTGCATGTTCGGGCGTCCTCGGTCAGTTCTGGGCCAACGTGAACTCGCCCGGCAGTGACAAGGCCAACGGCGATGCCTACCAGTCTGTGAGCTGCCTCACCGCTGCCGATGGCTGTACCGGCAGCACGAACAACGACTACGCCACGGACGGCTACTACTACACCGTCTCGGTGAAGGCTCCCATGACGAGCTTGACCATCCAGCTTTTCGACCCGGTCTTCGTGAGCACCGGCTCGCCCTGCGACACGAACTTCGGCAGTGGCAGTACGGCGGCGACGGCTGCACGCAACGACCTTGTCTCAGATGAGGCCACCAGGTATGCGGCTGGAGCATCGGGCGCCTACTGCACGGGCGACTATCTCTTCGACCCCTCCAACAACACCACCCCCATGAACACTCAGTTCACGGTCCGTGACCCCGGTACCAGCGCTTGGGACCCCTCGACATTCCCGGTGCACACAGGGTGTCAGAGGACCTACCCCGGCTACTCAGGGACTCTCTTCAACGTGCTCAATAAGGCAAGCACCTCGACCTTCAACCAAGGGCAGCCGGCAGTCGACGGGAACGGGACAATCGTCGACGGGTTCAGACGCTGGACGACTCTGTGCACCATCACCAACCCTGTCGTGGGTGACTATCTCATCCAGGTAAAGACGAAACTCGGCACGTCGGACAACGCCAATGCCAGCAACCACTTCGCCATTCGGGCATACGGCTCGGTCGGCACTGACAAGGAGTCCCTCTCAGTGTTCGGCCGGGAGAAGATGAGCATCGACTCCAACGCGCCGGGGGTCACGACTGAGTTCCACCTGGCCCGCATCCCCAGCGTGGATGCTGGCCAGATTCTCAACATAAGGCTGTTCGACGTCGGAGACTCCACCACCTCTGGCACGATCACGGTCGTCTACCCGCCGCTCGCCGCCGGTGGCCCGTTCACCGGGTGTGTCGGCACCGGGCCTGCGAGCGGCACTTTGAGCGGCTGCTCGTTCACGGCGTCGTCCACCTTCAACGGCCACTGGGAATCCCTCGCGGTGCCCATACCCGCTAGCTACAGTTGCGCCGACGCCGACTACACCCAGTGTTGGGTGCGGTTGCGGTACAACTATGGCAGCGGCTCAAAACCCACTGACGTGACGTCGTGGACGACCAGTATCCAGGGAGACCCGGTCCGCCTCGTGGAGTGAGACAGGTGGCGGTGAGGCGTATCGCCGCGCTGGGCGTGTCGTGCATGAGACGATGCTCTCAGGTCCGCATGCGCGCGGACCGGCACCAACCTGAGAGGACCAAGGTGTGAAGGGTCGCGTACTGGTCGTCGATGACGATCTGGCGTTGTCGGAGATGCTGGGCATCGTTTTGCGCAACGAGGGTCTGGACGTCGTGCACTGTGCCAACGGATCTTCGGCGATGGCGCTGTTTCGCGAGAGTCGCCCGGACATCGTGCTGCTGGATCTCATGCTGCCCGGGATCGACGGGATCGAGGTATGCCGCCGGATCCGTGCTGAGTCCGGCATTCCGATCGTGATGCTGACTGCGCGCACAGACACCATCGATGTGGTGGTCGGTCTCGAATCTGGCGCCGATGACTATGTGCTGAAACCGTTCAAGGCACAGGAGCTGATAGCCCGCGTGCGCGCGCGGTTGCGCCGCGGTGACGAGCCGGAGGCCGAGCAGCTTCAGATCGGCGATCTGAATATCGATGTGGCAGGTCACACGGTCAAGCGCCAGGGCAAGCCACTGTCACTGACCCCCTTGGAGTTCGATCTCCTTGTTGCACTGGCACGCAAGCCTCGGCAGGTCTTCACCCGCGAGGTGCTGCTTGAGCAGGTGTGGGGCTATCGTCACGCCGGTGACACTCGTCTGGTCAATGTCCACGTGCAGCGCCTACGCTCGAAGATCGAGCACGACGCCGAGCACCCCGAGATCGTGGTGACCGTGCGCGGCGTCGGTTACAGGGCGGGTCCTCCCTAGGCCATGTTCACACGAAGTCGGCCGGCCAACGAGACCACACTAGGGGTGGCTAGCGCAGGTTCGCGCCTTGGGCCATCGCCGGACTTGCCTTCTCGAACTGCCGGTCGCGCCCCGCAGAGGGCAGTCCGTTGGCTGCTTCACCTATGGCGGTCGTCGCTGCAACTACGAGTCATCGTGTCCACGATACTGCTGGGGCTTTTCGTCGCCCTGATGCTGGGCTCCTATCTGTACCAAAGCATTGCCGATGGCCTGGTCAACGACCGCATCCTGACGGCCCGCGCTGAGGCCACGGCACAGGCTCGCGCTGCACAGTCCAGGTTCGACTCCGCTGGACGGATGGATGCGGTCAGCCTCACCCAGTTAGCGTTTGATGTCGTGGGCCAGCTGTCATCCCCTGGGGCAGATCAGACCCGGGAGGTGATTCTGACCCGTGCCATGAACAACACTGGTCTTGCGAGCGTCCCGACGGTTCTGTCCAGCGATGTCGGGCTGCCCAGCGTGCCGGCCCGGCTGCGCGCCGCGATTGCTGCTGACCCGAACCACCAACAGGTGCAGATCATCTCGATCAACTCTTCCGACGGAACGCGGGTACCCGCTGCCATCGTCGGCTCGCGGGTGACATTGGCGGTGGCAGGACAGTACGAGCTGTATTTCGTGTTTCCCCTTGACCGCGAACAGCAGACGTTGGGGGTTGTCGGCAGGACATTCACCCTGGGTGGAATCGCGTTGGTACTTCTGTTGGGTGCGGTGGCTTATGTGGTGACTCGCCTTGTGGTCGATCCGGTGCGGCGGGCCGCTCTGGTGGCCGAACGGCTGTCCTCAGGGCGGCTGCATGAACGCATGCGCGCACACGGCGAAGATGACATTGCCAGGCTAGGCAAAGCCTTCAATGCCATGGCGGACAGCTTGCAGAAGCAGATTCGTCAGCTGGAGGATCTCTCACGGGTGCAGCAGCGGTTCGTCTCTGATGTATCCCATGAGCTGCGCACCCCGTTGACGACGATTCGTATGGCGGGCGATCTGATCCACGAGTCCCGACACGATTTCGATCCGTCAGTTTCCCGTTCGGCAGAGCTGTTGCACAACGAGGTTGATCGGTTTGAGTCGCTGTTGTCGGACTTGCTGGAGATCAGTCGCTTCGACGCAGGGGCGGCTGCACTTGACGTTGAGGCCACGGATCTGCGGCACACGATCGTGCGTACCATCGAGTCGACGGCCGCGTTGTCCGCGCGCCGGGGCAGCCGTCTGGACGTCATACCAACCGATGGTCCGTGCGTTGCCGAGATCGACCCGCGCCGGGTCGAGCGGATCCTG
>PMJN01000223.1:8595-9127 GCA_003157445.1 Micrococcales bacterium | reverse complement strand
GAGCCAGGAGTGGGTTCCTGTTTCAGGTTGACGCTTCCCCGGCACACGGGGGTTCCGATTGAGAGTTCCCCCCTGCCGTTGAGGCTTCCGGAAGGCCGAAGCGGACCCGCCATTGCATCCGAATCGGCATCGAGGCCTGTCGCCGCCTTAGGGGGAGCTGAGTGAGAAGGCAAGCGCGTCCCGTGACCCTATGTGTTGGACTGGCTGTTGCTGCGATGGCGTTGGTTGCCGGGTTGAGTGCATGTGGCGGCTTGCCCGCCGCCTCTGGCGTGCAACAAGGATCTCTGGTGGGAGAGCCTGCGCTGCAACCCGTGCGGGTCCAGCCGGATGGTCCGGCGCCCGGGGCAACTCCAGAGGGTATCGTGCGCGGGTTTCTGCGGGCAGGGGCCGGGGAAGGCTTCGACGATGACCACGCGGTTGCCCGTACGTACTTCACTCGCAGCGTCAAGAACAATTGGCTGCCGGAGTCCGGCGTCATCGTGTACGGCGACGAATCCTCACTCAAGGTCGAGCAGATGACCCCTAGCACCGT
>PMJN01000223.1:0-8486 GCA_003157445.1 Micrococcales bacterium | reverse complement strand
CTGGCGCCGGTTCCCCCTTACCTGGCAGGCGCTGCACGGACCGGCGTGCCGGCAGGGACCACACTCGCGGTGGATAGTGTTCCGGTCCAGTCCGGTAGCGCCGTTGTCGACCTGTCGCCGTCGGCTCTGGGAGCAAGTCCTGACCTTCGCCGGGCGATGTGGGCGCAGTTTGTCACCACCCTTACGCAGGTGGCATCGGTCTCTGAGGTGTCGCTGGAGGTCAAAGGTGCTGGGCTGGACCTTCCCGACACGCCCAGTGCGGTGTCAACGCTGACCGAGCTGGGCTACCAACCCAGCCCGTCTGCCGCGGTCGAGACGGCCATCTTGCGCACAGGCGCTGGGTTGAGTCGGGTTTCCTCTGACAGTCCCCCAGGTCAAGATGAGCCGCCCAAGCTGCCGAATACGCCGGCTGGCTCCACGCTACCCAACATCCCCACAGGCTGGATCTCGTTGGCCTTGTCCTCGAACGGCCAGGAGATCGCGGCAATAGGCGGTGATCATGGTGACCTAGCGCGTTGGCAGTCGGATCGGGAGTTCACACTCGCCACGTTCGGTCGTGACCTGACCAGGCCGTCATACGACTCGTTAGACGGTCTGTGGGTTGGCGGCCAAGATAGCGGCGGTAGTGCACGCGTATGGGTGATCGACACGTCTGTGAGCCCTATGGCGAAAGCCACGCCGCGCGCCATACCGGTTCCCTGGCTGGCCAATCGCAGGGTGTTGGCCCTGAAGGTGGCCACGGACAACCAGCGGGTGGCGCTCATCTCCAGCGACGGGGCAGGCGGGGACGTTCAGGTTCTCGTTGCCGGGATTGTGCGCTCAGCCAGCGGGGCGCCGGTCTCGCTGGCTCCCGAGCCGCTTCGGGTCGGGTGGACCCTTACCGCCGCCACGGATCTGGCGTGGGTTGATGACAGCACGCTTGCGGTTGTCGGCCGGGTCCGTCCCCAGGACGCCATGGGGCCCCAGCTGGTGGAGATTGGTGGCAAGGTCACGCCTATGCCCCCTGTTCCCGGTGCGCGCCTGGTTACCAACACCGGTGGGCTGCGGGGGCTTGTCGTCGTCACGGATCAGGGCAACATCCTGGCTCGCGCCGGCAGCGGATGGCAGGTGTTGGAGGCCGGAACCGACTTCCTGATCCCGGGCGAGTAAACGACTGCGTCAAAGGAGTTTCGGCGGCCCGCCTTTGTCCGCCTGTCCTGTAACACCAAGGGCGCCCTCAGGTAGGAGGGGGGGAATTGGCCAGACGATCGCCGCGATCGGCCCTACGGAGGGCCGGGCTCGGTGATCTTGGCGGAAGACGGGTCGACAGATGGCAATGCGAGGCACCCGGCAGACTGCTGGCCACCTTCGCGTATCGCTGCGCATCATCTCCGAGTGGCCCCGGGCAAGTCGAACGCGCTGAAGACCAGCCGCAGTGTGACGATGCGCCGTGCTTGGTGACAGCGGATGCGGACAGCCTGCTGCATCTGGAGTCGCTGCGCCGCCTGATCTCACTCCTGGAGTCCTCACCTCGAACCCAGCGCGGTCGCCGGAGCCGTTCTGGTGGGCACCCCGGGCCAACCTGCTTATGCGGATGCACGAGTGGGACTACTACCTCGGCATCGGTGCAGTGAAGGGGATGCATGGTCTGTATCAGGGGACGCTCGTGGCTCAGGGTGCCTTCTTGCTCTAACGGACACTGAGGTCCGAGAGTTTGCGGCTGACCGGGCGCAATTGGTGAGGAGATCGTGATGACCTGGCGGCGGATGGAGAACTTCGACCGCGTCGTGTTCGAGCCCACCGCGGTGGCGCTCACCGATGCACCCGAGAATATGCGGCGTGAGCAGCACCGTGGCCGAGGCTGCGAAGCGTCCCGAGCCCTGGTTGATCAGGCGGAACATGACGGTCACGGCAGCGGCACCCAGCGGCAGGCTCAAGATTGGAGCGACCACTGTGAAGCCGAGTCCGCTTAGGGCCATGATCGCGTCGGCGATCAGCGGGTAGGCGGGGTAGAAGCCCCACTGGTTCTGCAGAACCTGCCCGCTGGCACCTCGCGGGAGGGTGGCCGGGTATCCGTGGTTTGCGATACTCATGTACCACTGACCGTCCCAGTTCGAGGCGACCGAGCCGTAGCCGGGCGATGCTGGGGAAGAATCCCGCCAGTCCGGGAACGCTTTGGGACGGGGCTATCTGGTGACGAGCAGCGATAAGGATGAGGATGAGATCGACCAGTCGCGTGAGCGTATACACGCTCAACGGAAGCCACACCTAGCGGTTCTGACCCGAGGTGGCTGCAACGAACCTGGAACGCAGCGGAGCTAGGGTCACCGCTGACATGTCAGGGATACCACAGAGAGGGCGAGGTTGCCGCCAGGTATGAAGAGACCCAGACCCCTTGCATTGCTATACCACCGAGCGCAAGCCCGGCTATCAGAATCATGCGGAACCTTCGTTCGGATCCCGTAGCCGCCGGTTCTGGGAACGGCCACAGCAGCGGGAACCCGAGGAGCAGGTGGCGAATGTTGCTGGTTCCTGGCGCTGTGGCCAGGAGAAGGTAGAGGGGGTAGAAGCCCGCCCAGGCGCGGACCTCTGGGTCCCAGGCCCGGGCGCCACGTCGCAACACCAACAAAGATGCTATTGCAATGATGGCCAGTAGGACTGCCAAGCCTGAGGCGCCGCCTTCGGCCCAGGCGAATGCCGGGAACTCGATCAACACACGGAGCTTGCCTGTCGTGCCCCAGGAGGACATGGTCTGTGTGTAGGCCGCTGGATCACCAGTGGCCAGCGCTGCGATCGTCGGCCAGAGCCCGGTCAGCGCGACGGTCAGGAATGTCAGAGCGACCACTCGCCAGCGGTCAGTCTTAGGGAACGGTTCACGGGCTCGATGACGGTAGCGATTGATGCCGTGCACTATTAGGACAGGCACAAATGCCAGAGCGATTGCCCGGGTCAGGGCCAGTGTGACCAGCACCGGCACGAGCCAGCCATAGCAGCGGTTTCGCAACAGCAACAGCGCGGTGCAGATCAGAAGCAGGGCCAGGCTCTCGGTGTAGGCGATCTGCATCGCCGGTGCAGCCATGTAGGTGCAGGTGAGCAGCACCGTGGCCGAGGCTGCGAAGCGTCCCGAGCCCTGGTTGATCAGGCGGAACATGACGGTCACGGCAGCGGCACCCAGCAGCAGGCTCAGAATTGGAGCGACCACTGTGAAGCCGAGTCCGCTTAGGGCCATGATCGCGCCGGCGATCAGCGGGTAGGCGGGGTAAAAGCCCCACTGGTTCTGCAGAACCTGCCCGCTGGCACCTCGCGGGAGGGTGGCCGGGTATCCGTGGTTTGCGATACTCATGTACCACTGACCGTCCCAGTTCGAGGCGAGCGAACCATAGGTGGCTCCTGGCGCCAGGTGACGGGTGGCAATGAGCATGAAGATAAGGTCGATCAGGCGGGTGAGCGCGTACACGGTGAGCGGAAACCACACCCGGTAGCTTCGACCCGAGGTGGCCGCAACGAGCCTAGAACGCAGCGGTGCGGGGGTAACCTGCGTCACCGGAGTCATCTGGGTCACGGGCGCCCGCCTGATGGGGCTTTGAGCAGCACGTAGCCCGAGTCTTTGCCCAACGTCGTCCAGCTCAGCTGTTCCCGCAGAGCAACAGTCAGGGAGGCGTCGGCTTTCAGGAGCGCATACTTGGGCTTGGTTTGGTCAAGAAAACTCTGCCATCCGGTTTCAACGTCCACGGTGCGGATGTATTCGTGGAGGTAGTCCGGAGAGTAGATCTCGGTGCGTAGGTCGATCACTGGAACAAGTTGGGGCTCAGCCCACAAGAGCCATCCTCCGGCTGTGGAGTCGTTCAGGACGACAGTCCTGGCGGGGATGGCGCCCAGTTGCCGGCGGAGCCCTTCTGGCCATCCACTTGGTCGTTGTGCAACCGCCCCGGTGAGCGGCACAGCCACGATGGCTGCGGCCGCTACCAATGCGATCCATGCAGACCTTCCTCGGCGGGTCCTCGGTGCCGGAGGGTGGCCTCGTTGTTCCTGCAGGCAGGAAGCCAACAGGGGGGCAGCGATGATCGATCCGACGGGCACCGTGCGAAATGCTGCAACGGTGGCGACTACAGCGGTTGCGGCCAGCGCGATCTGCCACCACGGCCGCACAGATGTGCCACGAATCCATGGCAGCAGCGCCAGCGCGATCATGACGAGCGTGACGGCGGCGAAGAGGTTCCGGGCATCCGTTGGCTGCCACTCCTGCACGAACTGTGCGACTTCCGAGGACACCTCGAACGGAGTCAGCAGTAGCCGTGGCCCGGCTGGGGTCAGCCCTGCTGCGATCACTGACAGGGCCGGCACGGCAAGCAGCCTCACGGCAGAACGGCGGTCCAGACGCCGATCGAGGGCCAGGCCCCCGATGACGACCAGGCCGATCAGTATGCCGATCACCCACATGCCGTGGCAGCAGGCCCAGAGGAAGGTCATCGGGACGAGCCACCAACGGGGTTTCAGGTCTGTGGCCGTCTTCCACCAGGCGCCGACTATGACTGCTACCAGGACGAAGCTGACTAGCTGGGGGCGTTCGGACAGACTCCCCCCGGCGCCGATCAGCCCGGCCAGTGAGGCGATGATCGCGGGAACGGCGTCAGCGGCTTGCCGGGCAGCCCACACCAGGGCGGAAATCAGAGCGAGCATCGCGGCACACCGCAGCCAGGCGACCGCTGGCAGGCCAAAGAGCTGATAACCCTTTTGGGCAACCACTTCAGGGAGCCACTCGGTGAGAACGAACGGTCGAGACGAGAAGGGCACCCACGGATCGGGTCCGCCGAACCGCCAGTGGGAGAGCACGTATGCGCCCGCCTTCAGGTGCCACCAGGCATCGGGATCGCTGACCGCTCGAATCCCGAACTTGAGCGTCGCAGCCACAGCGAAGACGGCCAGTGATGGCACCAGCCAACGAGGGTCTCGCTGTCGGTCCGCCCCTTCATGTAGGGGTTGGCTCTGATCGGAGGGTGCATCCTTGCCGAACCCCTCGGCAGTGAAGACTGCGGCATCCCTGGGTAGCCTGGTCATGGGGCTCTCAGCAGGACGTAGCCTGCATCCTTGCCGATCTGCGACCAGCCAGCACGTTGCACGAGCGCGCCGGCGATGGGTGAGCCGCTGGGGACAAGCGCGTACCGCGATTGTGTCTGGTCGACAAACTGTCGCCACTGCGGACCCGCGGCCATTGCCGAGATGAAGGAGCGGATGTGGGCCGCGGAGTAGATCTCGATCCGTGGGTCAAGCACCGGTCTGACACCAGGGTCAGCCCAGAAGAGCCATCCGCTGATGTCACCCTGGGCAAGGACAACCGTACCCGTCGGGATGGCAGATAGTTGCGGCATAAGCCGTTGTGGCATCGCGGCGGGGCTCTGTGCCCTCGCCGCTGACAGGGGAGCCGCAACGACCAGTGCCATCAGGACCAGGGCGGCCAAAGCCGAGCGAGACCGCCGCGTTGTCGCAACAACGCGGCGACCTCGATACAGCTGGATCTCCTGGGCAAGAAGAGGGGCCGCGATCACCGCTCCCACTGCGATCGTGCGCGTGGCGGCCATCGTCGCTACGACGCCGGTCAGCAGGAAGCCGATCTGCCACCAGCCCGGTTGCCGCCTCAAACGGACCCAGGACAGGACAACTACCCCCAGCATGGTCAACGTCACGATGGCGAACGGGTTGTGAAAGGAGGTGGACTGCCACTCTGCCACGAACTGGTTTGCGTTCTGGCCGACCGCCAGGGTGGCCGGAAGAAGCCGCGGACCCAGGGGTGTGAGGGCGGCTGCGGCCAGAGACAGGATGGGTATGGCCAGGAGCCTGGTCGCGGTAGCCCGGGACAGCCGGCGGTCGAGCAGTAGCCCGGCGATGGATACCAGTCCCACTGCGATGCCCACGGCCCACAGGCCGTGGCAGCAGGCCCAGAGCCAGGTCATTGGCACCAGCCACCATCGCGGCTTCAGGTCCAACCCAGTGCGCCACCAAGCGCCGACCGCGACGGCGAGTAGGACGAGGCCGACCAGCTGAGGGCGCTCAGTGAGATCGTTATAGGCGCCGACTAGGGCCAACAGAGCGACCAGCGCGCAGGTCACGGTGTCCGCGGATCGGCGCGCAGACCACATGAGCGCGCACAACAGGCCTAGAATCCCGGCACATCGCAGCCAGGCGATTCCAGGTAGACCAAATGCGTGGTAGATCTGCTGGCCGAAGATTTCCGGTAGCCACTCGGTCGGGACGTACGCTCTGGTGGCAAAGGGCGCCCAGGGATCAGGCAGGCTGAAACGCCCGCCCTCTAGGAGGAAGGCGCCAACCTTCAGGTGCAGCCATGGGCTCGGGTCACTGACCGGGCGGACGCCCAGGACGACGCTGATGGACACCACGATCGTTGTTACCGCTGTGCTCAGCCATAGCCGGCCACCAGGTGTAGGTGCGGTCTCGGGGGTGGTCCCGGTTCGCGCGCTCGGCGTCGGCGCGTCAAGGCTGACGTCGGCAGGCATGTCTTCCAGTATGGCTGGATATGACGTTTTCTTGCAGGCAATAACCCATCGGCCAAACGGGTGATATGCGATCGGCTAGATGCGACGGAATAAGGACAAAATGGCCGATGTGGGCCCGGTGGTTTCTGGCGCAGGCTGAAAGGTATCTCGGAACAAATCGCTCCGGGATAGCGAATTCAAGCCCCATAGCGGGATGCCAACGAAGGGTACCGTCATGCTTTCTCGACTCGTCAAGTTCCAGGTCAAGGTCGCGGCGCTTCGCAGTGACCGTGGCGCCACCGCCGTTGAGTACGGCCTCATGGTTGCCTTGATCGCCATCGTCATCATTGTTGCCGTCACCTTGCTGGGTAAGAACCTGAGCACGCTGTTCAACAATGTGGCCACCAGCGTCTGACGATCTGGTGATTTACCAGAGACCGTCCCCTGTGGCGTCACGTGGTTTTAGTTAAACGCTCGTGAAGACACCGTGGCGACCGCTCTGGAGCGCGGGCACATCGGCTCTGGAGCGCGGGCCCATCGGCGCCCTCATCGAGTTGGCGAACACAGCCGGGGGACAGCTTTGGCAAGTCGGTCAAAGAGGGCATTTTGCGCGTATCGCTGTGAACCCCTTCAGGATGGAATGCGAGGTCACCTATTGATTGTCCAACACTCGCCTCCGACGTCGAGCCGTCGACACAGAGGCCATCTCGACGGCGCCGCCGCCGTCGAGATCGCGCCCTGCGGCGGCACTATGCGCTGCGTCTCCGGCTGGATCACCACAGGCACGCTTCAAGCAATCATCGACGCCAGCGGCGCGCCGGGCTTCGGCTCCCACTCCGTCCTGCTGGCGGGTTGAGGGGAACAGATCATGGGTCGTCGTATGGTCGCGGTATTTGCCGCGATAGTGGTTGGGCTGGTCGGTGTCGTCACGGTGTTGGTGTACGCAAGCAGTGCCGACTCCCGAGCGGTAGCAGGTCAGCGAGCAGAGACCGTGTATATAGCCCAATCGCTGGTTCCATCTGGCACCACTGCCTCCGACGCCGTGGCCAAAGGTCTGATCGTGCCAACCAAGGTGGCGGCGGTAGGGGTTCCGGCCGGAGCCCTGACTAAGGTTGACGCTAACAACGGCAAGCTCCTGGCTCTTACTGACATCGCCGCAGGTGACTTCGTGCTTTCGAGCCGTTTTGGGACAACCCCTACGGGCGATAAAGCGATCCAGGTGCCCGACGGGCAGGTCGCGCTCTCGGTGTCCTTGTCCGACCCGGGCCGAGTGGGTACGTTTGTGACTCCTGGGTCCCATGTCGTCATCTATGACACGTACGTTCCGGATGCGGCCCCGGCTGCCGGAGCGAGCGCGGTCAAGCAGACCCGCGTCTTGATAAACGATGCCCTGGTCATCGCAGTGGGGTCGACACCTCTGACTCCCACTGGAGGCCAGGGGGCCGCGGCGACCAGTCAGGGGCAGACGTCGACCACTGGTGCCCTGGTGACCGTTGCGCTTCCGCCTAACACTGCGGCGAAACTCGTCCACGGCATCCAGACCGGGACCCTGTATGCAGCTTTGCGCGGCACTGGCACCACAGCAGATCCCGGCCAGATCGTTACTGACTCGACTCTCTTCACCCCGTAGACGGGACCTCAACCATGACAATTCTTTGGGATAATGACCCGACGGCCGCTGAGACCTACCAGTTCGCGGTCAGTGATCGTATTGAGGTCGTCACGGTCGCGCATTTGGTGACGCGTGCGCTAGCTAACAATCCGGCGGAGCTGCTGGTGATCGTCGGACCGGACGTCGACCTCCAGGCGTCCTCTTCCCTGGCCGAGCATGTCCGGGGGGAGCGGCCGGAGGTTAGCGTCATTCTGCTGCGAAGGCGCCTTGACGTCACCATCTTGGCGCAGGCACTTCGCGCAGGCTTCCGTGAGGTCATCGGGTACGACGACCTGACCTCGCTGTCCGATGCCTGCAGGCGAAGCCTGGCGATCTCCCGTCAGCTGATCGGGATTTCTGGCGGT
>PMJN01000373.1:3830-5400 GCA_003157445.1 Micrococcales bacterium | reverse complement strand
CAGCTGATCGGGATTTCTGGCGGTGCACCGGTCCAGGACGGCAAGGTCATCATGGTGTTCAACGCCAAGGGAGGATGTGGCAAGACGACCATGTCCACGAACCTGGGCGCTTACATCGCGTCCACCGGCGCACGGGTCCTGCTGGTCGACCTTGACGTTGCGTTCGGTGATGTCGCGATCAGCTTGCAACTGCGCCCTAAGGCGTCCTCTGCCGATCTGGTGGCCATGTCCGGCCATATCGACGCACAAGGTCTTGCTTCGGTCGTGACTACACATGAGAGCGGGCTCGACGCCCTGTGCGCACCCAGCCAACCCAGTGAAGCGGACAGGATCTCGGGGGAGCTCGTCTCGGAGGTGTTGCGGGTTGCCCGTCGCTCCTACGACTACGTCATTATCGACACCCCCCCAGCCTTCTCCCAGCATGTGCTGGTGGCGTTGGACCAGTGCGACATGCTGGTACTGCTGGCCACCTTGGACATCCCTTCGGTCAAGAACCTCAGGCTCACCATGGACACCCTTGATCTGCTGGGACACCCTGGGGAAGGGCGGATCGTGATGCTCAACCGCTCTGATGCCAAGGTCGGGTTGCGCACCGAAGATGTCGTGGCCGCCATCAAGCAGCCCATTGCCGCCATGATTCCCAGCAGTTACCATGTGCCCGCCTCAGTTAACCGAGGCNNGTACATCCTCAGCGGTTCGCCGGCGGCCCCAAATGCGGCAGCGTCGTCGGCCCCCTCCCGCGATAAGCAGCAGGACCCGAAACCCCGGCGGAGCCTCTTCCACAGGGCGGCGAGCTGATGAGTCTGACCGAGCGCATCGAGCAGGCACGAGGATCCCTGTCGACCGCATCGAGCAGACACGAGTCTTCGCCGGCGGAAAGTGCTGCAGAAGCCCGCCTTCGCGACCCGTTCGCCAGGGTGAAGGCCAGCGTCCATAATTCGCTGATGGCATCACTGGGTCCGCAGCTGTACGACCCTCACCTCGAGCAGAGCGAGCTCGAGCTGCGGGTTCGACAGACGCTGCAATCGGTCATCAGGTCTGAGAACACCCCTCTTGCGGCAGCGGACCGCAACCGTATCGCCCAGGAGGTCGCCGACGAGATCCTCGGTCTCGGACCGCTGGAGCCGCTGCTGCGTGACGGTGAGATCACCGAGATCATGGTCAACGGGCCGAACGATGTCTACGTCGAGCGTTCGGGCAAGATTTTCGCTGTGGACGCTAAGTTCACCAGTGAGGTACATCTGCGCCGCACCATCGACAAGATCGTCAGTCGGGTCGGCCGCCGGATCGACGAGAGCTCGCCGATGGTGGACGCACGATTGGCCGATGGCTCGCGCGTCAACGCCGTCATTGCGCCTATCGCCCTGGATGGCAGCATCCTGACTATCCGGAAGTTCTCCCAGGATCCGTTCACCGACCTTGACCTCATTGCGTTTGGCACGCTGAGCCCGCAGGCGCGCGACTTTCTGCGGGCTTGCATCCTGGGGCGTCGCAATGTTGTCATCTCTGGTGGGACCGGCTCCGGCAAGACCACGCTTCTGAACGTCCTGTCCAGCTTCATCCCCAACGA
>PMJN01000373.1:0-3811 GCA_003157445.1 Micrococcales bacterium | reverse complement strand
CAGGCCATGAACACGGGCCACGACGGGTCCTTGACCACAGTCCACGCCAACGCTCCCCGCGACAGCCTGGCCCGGTTGGAGACGATGGTGCTGATGGCAGGCATCTCGCTGCCCATCAAAGCCATCCGGGACCAGGTGTCCAGCGCATTGGACCTGATCGTCCAGATCGCGCGGCTCAAGGATGGCAGTCGCCGCGTCGTGGCCATGACCGAGGTTGAGGGCATGGAAAGTGACATCATCACGCTCCAGGAGCTCTTCGCCTTTGATTACGGCGCGGGCAGGGATCAGAACGGCCACTTCCTCGGCCGCCTGCGCAGCACCGGGCTGCGCCCAAAGTTCACCGAGCACCTTCACGACCTGGGGGTAGAGCTACCCCAGTCCATGTTCGTTCGCGGAGCTGGCTGATCATGGCCGCGCTTGCTGGTCTTCGGTCACTGGCCGCGGGGCTGCTGGCCGCGGGGCTGCTGACTGCAATGGCACCGATGCCACGCGACGCGTTGTTGAGCCAGGCTCAGGTCGTTGGGGCCCGTCCCCTGTCGGTGTCTGTCGGCACCGGTGGCAATACGCTCAAGGTTGCAGCGATGGTCCGTCCGACGACTCAAAGCCAGCCGAGGCGGTCAGTGGCCTCAACGCCGGCCTATGCCCTGGCTTCGGGTGTGCAACTCCAGCCGCAGGTGCCCTCGATGGGGCCGCTTGGCATGCCGTGGCTGATCTTTGTGGCAGCGGTCACGATCTTCCTGGCACTGATAGGGCTGGTCGTCGCTCTGGCTGCACCCACCTACGTGTCGCGCCGACAACGTCGGGTCGAGTCGATCGAGCGTTACGTCTCCGCCAGGCCCGTTCAACAGGACGAGCGGTCTGCGGTTAGCGCGATCAGCGCAAGTCTGGTCAGCCTGGGTGACAAAGTGATGAGCAACCGAAGGTCCACACCGCACACAGAGCTCCTGCTCGAGCGTGCCGACCTGCCGTTGCGCCCCGGCGAATGGGCGGTTCTTCGGGTCGTCGCAATCGTGGTTGGCGTGGCTGGTGGTCTCGTCCTGATACACGGGGGTCCGCCCTCGGTTCTCATCGGAATCACTCTGGGCGCCGTGGTGGGCTTCGTGCTGCCGATCCTCTTCCTGAAGTTCGTAGCATCACATAGAGCCAAGAAGTTTGAGGCGCAGCTACCGGATGTCCTGACTCTGGTTGCCAGCAGCCTCTCGACAGGGTTCTCCCTGCTGCAGGCGCTTGACGCCGTCGCCAGGGACGCAGACGAGCCTTCGGCTAAGGAGTTCTCCAGGGCACTTGCCGAGACTCGGATCGGGGTGGAGCTCACTGACAGCCTGGCGCACCTGGCCGACCGGATGGACAGCAAGAACATGCGCTGGGCCGGCATGGCCATTGACATCCAACGTCAGGTCGGCGGCAACTTGGCCGAGACCTTGCGCACCACCTGCGCAACCCTTCGCGATAGGCAGGCGATGGCGCGTCACGTCAAGGCGCTGTCGGCTGAGGGCCGATTGTCCGCGTACATCCTGATCGCCCTCCCGATCGGCCTGTTCCTCTACATGCTCCTAGTCAACAGGACGTACGTTGAATTGCTTTGGACCACCGGGATCGGGATCGCGATGTCTGCGGCCGGGTTGATGGCGCTGGCAGTCGGGGTCTTCTGGATGAACAAAGTCGTGAAGGTGGAGGTCTAGATGGACGCCCAGCCACTGCTGTTCATCGGCGCCGGGTGCATTGCGGCCGCGGGTGTCATCCTGTTCTTTGTTGTGGCTACCGGCAGCACCAAGATCACGGGAGTGGCACGCAGTCTTGAGATGGTTCAGGGCTCTGTAGCAGCCGAGGAGGTCGGGCGTAGCGAGCTGCCCTTTAGCGACCGTCTCGTCAGTCCGTTCTTCGCCAGGATGAAGCGGATGACCCTGCGCCTGTCCCCTTCTGGCACCAGCGACAGGCTTCTGCGGCTGTTGGACCTGGCGGGAAACCCTGAGGGCCTTGCGCTCGAGCGGTTGTTGGGATTCAAGGGGGCTGGGCTGCTGCTGGGTGGGTTCCTCGGTCTCTTCGTCGGGGGGCTGAGCCTCCAGGGACTCTTCTTCGGCACGATCGGCGCCGCAGCCGGCTTCTTCCTGCCGGATCTATGGGTTATGAACACCGGCAGCAAGCGCCAGGAAGTGCTGCGACGCGGTCTGGCCGATGCCTTGGACATGCTGACTGTCTGCGTCGAAGCGGGCCAAGGATTCGACGGTGCCATCCTGCATGTCGCACAATCAGTTGAAGGTCCGGTGACCGGGGAGTTTGCCCGGGTTCTTGCCGAGATCCAGATCGGTAAGTCCCGCGGTGCCGCCTTCTCGTCGTTGGCTGAACGCACCAAGGTTCCGGAGATCCGTACCTTTGTGACGGCACTGGTCCAGGCAGACCGGCTCGGACTTCCGATCGGCAACGTACTTCGCGAGCAGTCCGTCCAGATGCGACTGATCCGCATGCAACGCGCCGAGGAGAAAGCTCAAAAGGTGACGGTCAAGATCCTGTTCCCGATGTTGTTGTGCATCTTTCCGGCTTTGTTCATCGTGATCATCGGCCCTGGTGCCATTCAGATGATTAACACTTTCAGCACCTTGCACTGAGCTCATCAGTCGGCGTCCGGGCGCCGGGGCGTCAGTCAGTTGTCGTCGGAGTTTGACCGTGGGTTAGACCAGTCGTCTGTCTTGACGAAGCCGAGGCGGACAGCCGCCATGATTGCGCTGGCCCTGTTGTGCGCACCGAGCTTCTCATAGACCCTGGCGACGTGGGTCTTGACGGTCGACTCGCTCATGTAGAGCTGTCGGGCAACCGAGGCGACGGAGTCGCCGTCGACCAGCCTCATCAACACCTCGGTCTCGCGTGGCGTCAGGATCGGCCTGGCAGCAGACAGGGTGTCGCGACGACGCAGTGCCGCGCCCAGCCCGGTCGCGGTGAAAGCGTCCGGAGCGCTCGCAGAGCGGCGGATCGCATCCAACACGTCGTCGGCCGACGAGCTCTTCAACACCAGAGCTGAGGCGCCCGCGTCAAGCGCCTCGAGCAGCGTGTCATCGTCGTTGTGCATCGTTAGGACGACGATGCCCATGTTCGGGTATGCAGACCTGGCCGTCCTTGCCAGATTCAGCCCGTTCCCGTCAGGCATCGTGACGTCCACCACGAGCACATCTGCGCCGCCTTCGGTGACGAGGGCTTGTCCCCCTGCCACCGATGAGGCCTGAGCCTTGACGGCTAGGTCGGGCTCGGCGTCGATGAGCCCGGCGATGCCTTCGCGGACAAGGTTGTGGTCATCCACGATGAAGACTTGGATAGTCATTTGGTAAGACCCATCCTTTCGGGAACGAGGTAAGGCAGGTGTGGCCATCGGTCGTTGAGCGCGAGGCTAACGCTGACTCCCTTGACGCTGGGCTGAACCTCGATCCTGGCGCCCAGGGTAACCAGTGGGTGATCTCGGAAGGCGTCGGCGCCCAGGTGTGTCTCTCCGTCGTGGCTGATGTGCAGCCAAGCTTGTGGGGCGTTGACGTCCAGACGTGCCTCGATCCCCGTGACGCCCTGGGCATTGCGGGCGTCATTGAGGACGTCCAGGATCAGCCGGTAGATCAAGGTCTCCAGGTGTGCCGGAAGTCGATATGGTGACTCGCTCAACCGTAGCCCCACAGTTAGCCCGGTGGCGGCTCCGAACTGTTGGAGGCGGGCACCAACCACGGCCCCAAGACCCTGGTCGGGCCGAACCGCGAGTCGTAGGTCGGCGATACGCAGGCGTAGGTCGGTGAGCACCCGGCTGAGGTCTGCGCGCGCCTCCGCAAGTGTCGGC
>PMJN01000095.1:2914-3388 GCA_003157445.1 Micrococcales bacterium | reverse complement strand
GTGACGTCGTTTCCGCACCGGATGACCTTTGCCTTGCCGATCGGGATGAGGTGATCAGCAGGGGGGCGGGGACCCTTCATCCCGTACTGCAGCCGGTTCTCCACGAAGACAACAGGGTTGGGGTCGCGGATCGCCGCCCGCAGGAGTCCGTAGGTATCAGCCGGGTTGGACGGCATCACGACGGTGAGACCGGGAACATGTGCGAGCAACGCCTCAAGGCTCTGTGAATGCTGGCTGCCCGAGGAACGGCCAGCACCGAACTGGGTGCGCACCACCAGCGGCATGCAGGCCCGACCCCCGGTCATGAAACGCAGTTTGGCGGCCTGGTTGAGGAGCATGTCGAAACAGACTCCGATGAAGTCCATATACATGATCTCGACTATGGGACGCATCCCCGCCATTGCAGAGCCAACGGCGGTGCCCATAATCGCGGTTTCGGAGATCGGAGTGTCTCGTATGCGCCCCGGATACTGG
>PMJN01000095.1:0-2899 GCA_003157445.1 Micrococcales bacterium | reverse complement strand
GTGTTCGGGTCGGGTATGGGTGCGGCCCTAGCAGTCTCTACAGCCTTGGCGATCTGCTGCGCGACCTGCTCATCAACCCTATCGAGCACCTCGTCGCCGATACCTGCCGCAGAAAGCTGTCCACGGGTCACCAGCAGTGGATCGCGCGTCTTCCAGTCGGTGAGCTCGTCCGGATTACGGTAGTTCTGGGGATCACCTTCATAGTGCCCGTGCCACCGGTAGGTCTCAGCCTCGATCAGGACAGGCCTGCCCCCTGCCCGCAGTGCTGCGACGACCGCGCCTACCACCTCTGAGACAGCGGCCACATCGTTGCCGTCGACGTGCTCGTAGCCGATGCCGTAGCCCGCGGCACGAGCCGACAACGACCCCCGATGCTGGTCCTTGGCGCGGGAGAACTCGGCGTAGTGGTTGTTCTCGCAAAAGAACACGACCGGCAGGTTCCAAACCGCAGCAAGATTCACCGCCTCGTGAAACATCCCTTGCGCGACTGCACCATCACCGAAGAACGCGACCACCACACTATGGTCCTGACGCATCTGGGCGGCTGTGGCGACCCCGACCGCGATCGGAAGCCCTGCTCCGACGATGCCGTTGGCGCCGAAGATGCCCCTGCTTGGATCTGCAATGTGCATTGAGCCGCCGCGACCGTGACATGTTCCTGCTTCGCGGCCCATAAGTTCTGCGAACATCGGAGTTGGTGCGAGCCCCTTGGCCAGGCAGTGTCCATGCCCGCGGTGGTTAGACGTGATGGCGTCCTGGTCGTCGAGCGGCCAGCAGGCGCCAACGGCACTGGCCTCCTGGCCGATCGAGAGGTGGACGAAACCGGGGACCTCCGTGTCCCGGTAGAGCTCAGACGCGCGCTCTTCGAAGCGGCGAATCACGCACATGCGGCGGTACATCTCCAGCAGGTCCTGCGAGCTCACCATGCTGTCCAGCCGCCATCGACGGTCAGAGTGGATCCGGTGACGTACGCAGAGGCGTCACCGATCAGAAAGAGGACAGCGCCGGTGAGTTCATCAGGCTTACCGACTCGCCCGAGCGGGATAGAGGCTCTTATATGTTCGCCATGAGGGCTGTTGAGCAGATCGGCGCTGAGATCGGTGTGGAAGTAGCCCGGCGCCAGTGCGTTGACCCGCACCCCGCGGTCAGCCCACTCGACCGCGAGCGTCTTGGTCAGAGCGTCGAGACCCCCTTTGCTTGCCGAGTATGCGGCGATGCGCGCAGAACCAACGCTCGCGTGCACTGAGGTGATGTTGACGATGGAACCCGATCCCTGTGGCAACATCACTTTCGCGGCCTCCCGGCAGCATGTGAACGTGCCCGTCAGGTTCGTCGTGATGACCCGATTCCAGTCGTCATCATTTAGTTCCTCACTGCGAACGAAGATCGGACTGATTCCGGCGCAGTTCACCAGGCCGTCCAGGCGCCCGCGGCGACGGACGATTTCGCTCACGACCGCAGAGACCGCGCGGGCATCATCGATGGATGCCGGAAGGATGTCGACATCGGATGACTCGAGCTCGCCGGCAAGCTCAAGGAGGCTGGACTCGGTGCGTGAAGTGAGGGCCACCGTAGCGCCAGCCCGCGACAGTGCCACCGCCATGGCCCGTCCCAACCCCCTGCCGGCGCCGGTGACCCACACAACCTTTCCAGCGACCTCTGACGCTGTCACTGTGCCGTCCCATCGAAGCCACGCAGGTTGCGCTTGAGGACCTTGCCCGTGGGTGTGCGCGGCAGGGCGTCCATCACGTCTACCCGCACTGGCACCTTGAACTTCGCGAGCTTGGTGGCACAGAAGTCGATGATCTGCTCAGCAGTGGTGGGCGCAGCGTCGGGGCGCAGCACCACGAAGGCGCGAGGAACCTGTCCCCACCTCTTGTCCGGCTGACCCACGACGGCAGCCTCCAGGATCGCGGGATGTTCGTACAGCACCCGTTCCACCTCAGGGGTCGCGATATTCTCTCCGCCCGAGATGACCATGTCCTTCTTTCGGTCCTCGATGTAGAGGAAGCCATCGGCGTCAAGGCGCCCCATATCCCCGGTGTAGAACCAACCGTCCCGGATAGCCGCGGCGGTGGCTGCCTCGTCGCGCCAATACCCGCTGAAGACCTTGGGACCCCGCAGTGCCACTTCACCGATTTCGTCGACCGAAACATCGCTGCCCTTCCAGTCAACGACCCGCACCTGCATGTGCGGTATCGCCTTGCCCACCGAACCCAGCTTTGACCGAACGTTCTCGGGGGTGACGAAGGTGTCGCTCGAGACGGTCTCGGTCAGTCCATAAGCATCGGCAAACCAGGCTCCTGGGAACGCGTCGAGCACCTGTTGAAGTCGGGCCTCCGGCATCTTCTCCCCACCACTCATGATCAGGCGGATGCAGGAGAGGTCGGCCTCAGCCAGTGTGTCGACCTGCAGGACAGCATTAACCATTGCGGGCGCTAGCCACACGTTGGTGGCGCGATACCGCTCAATGTCGGCGACCAGCGATGCAGCGTCGAACTTGGTCTGAAGCACAAGACTGCCGCCGGCGTGCAGAGTCGTGATGCCGCCCATGTCCAACGCCCCGACGTGGTACAGCGGACCACCAACCATCGTGATTTCCGCGTCGGTCCAACCGAATTCCACGATCAGCCCGAGATTCTTGTACATCAGGTTGCGATGGCTGATCTTCACACCCTTTGGGCGAGCGGTAGTGCCGGACGTGTACATCAACCGTTGCAGTTCCTCGGCTCCGACGTCCACGACGTCCACAAGCTCGCCGGAGTGTGCTGCGACCAACTGCTCGTAGTCGATCCATGGAGACGCCGCTTCGGACTCAATGAGCACACGGTGCTCCATCAACGGCAATGCTGGCGCGATCTGGTCGACCGCACCGGCGAACTCCGCTGATGTGAAGAGC
>PMJN01000355.1 GCA_003157445.1 Micrococcales bacterium | reverse complement strand
AGCGTCAAGCTGATCACTGGGAACGGCCACGGCCGCCAGACCAATCGCGACGGCCTCTTGGGCCCCCACGAACCGGCCCGTCGCACAGATCTCGAGCGCCCGCGCATACCCGACCGAACGCACCAGAGGTGAGGTTCCTGCGAGGTCGGGCACCAGACCTAGGCTGGTCTCCCGCATGGCAAAGGCCACGTCGTCGGCGACAACACGCAGGTCACAGGCCAGGGCCAGCTGGAACCCGGCGCCGATCGCGTGACCTTGTACCGCAGCGATGGTGATCGCCGGCACCTGCGCCCAGATCGCGAAGCCCTGCTGGAACTGCTCGATGGCCTCTTCCAGGGGGCCGACCGAACCAGCAGCCAGGGCAAGAATGGAGGGCTCGCCCGGTGCGCCCTGGGCGGTCAACATGGCCCGATCCAGGCCTGCCGAGAACGACGGCCCTTCGGCCCGCACCACGACCACCCGAACCGACAGGTCCAGAGTGCGGCCGAGATCGGCCAGTGCGGACCACAGGCTCGGCACCTGGGGGTTGCGACGCTTCGGGCAGTCCAGGGTGATCGTCAGGATCGGGCCCGACTGTTCGACGCGCAGCATCGGATGAGGTGGGGGCGGCCCGGGGTTCGACACGGTTGCGACTCTAGGCGAGCGCGACCAGGTCCAGGTAGTCCGGACCCCAGTGATCCTCGATACCATCGGGCAGAACCAGGACCCGTTCAGGCTCAAGAGCGGCAACCGCGCCCTCGTCGTGGCTTACCAGCACGACAGCACCCTTGTACGTGCGCAGGGCACCCAGAATCTCCTCGCGGGAAGCCGGGTCGAGGTTGTTCGTCGGCTCGTCCAGCAGCAGGACGTTCGCCGCCGAGACCACCAACATCGCCAGAGAAAGCCGGGTCTTCTCCCCGCCGGAGAGCACCTTGGCCGGCTTGTGCACGTCGTCCCCGCTGAACAAGAAGGAGCCCAGGGTCTTGCGGGTGTCGACGTCGCCGAGATCAGGGGCGGCCGACTTCATGTTCTCCAAGACGGTCCTGGTGATATCGAGGTTCTCGTGCTCCTGCGCGTAGTAGCCCATCTTGAGCCCCTGACCCGGCTCCACCTGGCCAGTGTCGGGTTGGTCCACTCCGGCCAGGATCCGAAGCAGGGTGGTCTTGCCGGCGCCGTTGAGTCCAAGGACAACGACCCTAGAGCCTCGGTCAATGGCCAGGTCGACGTCGGTGAAGATCTCTAGCGAGCCATAGGAGCGTGACAGACCCGAAGCGCTCAGTGGCGTCTTGCCACAGTGCGCCGGGTCCGGGAAACGCAGTTTGGCGACCTTGTCGCTCACCCGCTCGCCCTCGATGCCGGCCAGCAACCGCTGGGCGCGCTTGGCCATGTTCTGGGCTGCCACTGCCTTGGTGGCCTTGGCCCTCATCTTGTCCGCCTGGGCCATCAAGGTGCTGGCCTTCTTCTCGGCGTTAAGGCGCTCACGCTTGCGGCGTCGCTCGTCGGTCTCGCGCTGGAGCAGGTACGACTTCCAGCCGATGTTGTACATGTCCATCTCGGCCCGGTTGGCGTCGAGGTGGAAGACCCGGTTGACGACGGTCTCCAGCATCTCGACATCGTGGCTGATGATCATCAGCCCGCCCTTGTAAGCGCGCAGGTAGTCCCGCAGCCAGATGACCGAGTCGGCGTCCAGGTGGTTGGTCGGTTCGTCCAGCAGCAAGGTCCCAGCACCGGAAAACAAGATCCGTGAGAGCTCGACCCGGCGGCGCTGCCCACCGCTGAGGGTCGACAGCGTCTGGGCGACGACACGGTCGTTCAGGCCCAGCGCTGAGGCTATCGCGGCCGCCTCGGACTCGGCCGCGTAGCCGCCACGGTTGGTGAACTCTTCCTCAAGGCGGGTGTAGCGACTCATGGCCTTGTCACGAGTGTCGTCATCGGCACTGGCCATCGCCCCCTCGGCCTCGCGCATGTCGCGAATGATGGTGTCCATGCCCCGTGCAGACAGGATGCGGTCGCGAGCCACCATCTCAAGGTCACCGGTGCGCGGGTCCTGGGGCAGGTAGCCGACCTCGCCGGAGGTCGCCACCTGACCCGCGGTCGGGGTACCCACACCGGCAAGGACCTTGGTCAGGGTCGTCTTACCCGAGCCGTTGCGTCCGACCAGGCCGATCCGGTCGCCGGGGGCGATCCGAAAAGTCGCGCCTTCAAGCAGCAGACGTGACCCTCCTCGGATCTCGATACCGGTCGCTGCGAGCACGGGGGGGCTCCTGTTCAGGGTGTTTGGATGGGCTGACGAAAAAATGGCATACAGGCACGCGCCTGGATGGCGAACGTGTCGTGCGGGGTTCAGACCCAGTCTACGTGGAGATGAGCAGGAGCAATGACGTGCGGACTGGGTACCCCCGGGCGACCTGGCCCACCAGCGCGCCCGCAGGCCACATCTAGTGACGAGTCCCACCACGTTGGTCCATTGTTGGCTCATTGTTAGGGTCCATAAGGTGACTGTCCCCGCAGGCGTGAGCGCTCCCCTAACTGTTGGCTTCGATCTCGACCTCACTCTGGTCGACTCCCACGAGCGCATCATCAGCGCCTACATCCGAGCTCTGGGCGACCTCGGAGTCGTGGTGAGCAGCGAGCAGCTCGCACCGCATCTCGGGATGCCGCTGATAAGCACCGCTGCCGCCGTCGGCGCAGCTGTCGACGCAGACGCTCTGGTGCTGGGTTACCGCCGCTACTACGACGAACCCGGCGCTCCCAGGACCCTGCCCATGCCCGGAGCCCGCGAGGCGTTGCGCGCCGTCCGCGCGGCGGGCGGACGCACCGTCGTTGTCTCAGCCAAGTTCACCCCTGCGGTGCACCAGGCGTTGGCTGAAGCCGGGTTGAGCGAGCTGGTGGACGTTGTCTACGGAGAGCTGTTCGCCCACGACAAGGCCAGCGCACTGGTCGCCGAGGGTGCCTCGATCTACGTCGGCGACCACCCAGGTGACATGGCTGCAGCCCGCACTGCGCAGGCATTGGGCGTTGGGGTCACCACTGGCGCCAACGACACAGCTGCGCTGCTCGCCGCGGGCGCCGACCTCACCGTGGCCAACCTCGACGCCTTCGTTGCCTGGCTTCCCAGCCACATCGTGGCAAGCTGCCCGCGGTAGGTCAGCTGAGCCGACTGTTGACGCGAGGAACACGCCCCGCCGCCGCCCGCAGCACGTCCTTTGTAACGATGTCAGCTCGGGCCCGTAGGCTGGCGACGTGACTCTGCGGTGGCCTGCGCTCGACGAAGAACCGCCGTACGATCCCGAATACGACGGCGCCCTCGCGCAGGATCCCACCCGCGAACCTCCGAGCGAGCACAGCCAGGGCCAGCCCAGCCCTGAGCTCGGGCGCTCACCCGCCGGGCTCCCACTGTCATCTGCGCAAGTCCGCCCCGTGAGCGTGGAGCCACAACCGCTGACCGGGTCAGCTCTAGCCAGCCCACTGGACGTGCTGACCCGGGTGTTCGGCTACGACACATTCCGCGGCGACCAGAGCGAGATCATCGACACGGTCGTAGCAGGCGGGGATGCGCTCGTGCTCATGCCGACAGGCGGCGGCAAATCCCTGTGCTACCAGATCCCGGCCCTCGTGCGGGGCGGAACCGGCATCGTCATCTCCCCTCTGATCGCGCTGATGCAAGACCAGGTCGACGCATTGTCGGCACTCGGGGTCCGCGCGAGCTTTCTCAACTCGACCCAGGACGGCGACGCTCGACGCCAGGTGGAGTCTGCATTCGTCAGGGGAGAGCTGGACCTGCTCTACCTCGCACCCGAACGCCTGCGCGTCCCGGCCACCCTCGATCTGCTGGATCGCGGCAGGGTCGCCCTGTTCGCGATCGACGAGGCGCACTGCGTGTCCCAGTGGGGCCACGACTTCCGCCCCGACTACCTGCGGCTGTCGGTGCTGCACGAGCGCTGGCCCGCGGTCCCGCGCATCGCGCTCACCGCGACGGCCACCGAGGCGACACACACCGAGATCGCCCAACGGCTGCAGCTCACCGACGCGCGGCATTTCGTCGCGAGCTTCGACCGGCCGAACATTCAGTACCGCATCGCCCCGAAGAACAATCCCAAGGCGCAGCTTGTCGANNGGGCATCGTCTACTGCCTGTCGCGTGCGTCTGTCGAGACGACCGCGCAATACCTTGTCGACCACGGGATTCCCGCGCTGCCCTACCACGCAGGCCTCAACTCCGGTGTCAGGGCTTGGAACCAGGCCCGTTTCCTGCGTGAGGACGGCCTGGTGATGGTGGCGACCATCGCGTTCGGCATGGGCATCGACAAGCCCGACGTACGTTTCGTGGCGCACCTGGACCTGCCCAAGTCGGTCGAAGGGTACTACCAGGAAACCGGCCGAGCCGGCCGAGACGGCCTGCCATCCACAGCGTGGCTCGCCTACGGACTCCAAGATGTCGTGCAGCAACGGCGGATGATCGACACCTCCGATGGCGACGCAACCCATCGCCGCCGGCTGGGGGCGAACCTGGACGCGATGCTGGCGTTGTGCGAGACCGTCCAGTGCCGGCGCGTGCAGCTGCTCGCCTACTTCCATCAGGCCAGCACACCGTGCGGCAACTGCGATACGTGTCTCGCGCCACCGCAAACATGGGATGGCACGATCGCCGCTCAGAAGCTGCTCTCAGCGGTGGCCCGTCTTGAACACGAGCGCGGCCAGCGGTACGGCGCGGGACACATAGTGGACATCCTGCTCGGCAAGCCCACCCCTCGCATGAGTCAGCTCGGGCACGCGTCGCTGCAGGTCTTCGGCATCGGCACCGAGCTGTCCGACTCCGAATGGCGCGCCGTGGTGCGACAGGTGCTCGCCCAGGGCGTGCTCGGGGTCGACTCCGACGGGTACGGGACGCTGGCGCTCACCGAGGCCAGTACCGCGGTGCTGGCCGGCTCACGCACCGTGCTGCTGCGCCGCGAGGCACCGCGACCGACGACGCGGGCACGCTCGCCAAAGCATGGCGTCGCGGCGGCCACCGATCTTGACGCCGCCGCCGCTCTTGTCTTCGAGAGCCTGCGCACGTGGCGCGCGGCCAAAGCCAAGGAGCAGGGAGTCCCGGCCTATGTCGTGTTCCACGACGCGACGCTGCGCGAGATCGCGACCCGAATCCCAACGACGCTGGACGAGCTCAGCACCGTCAGCGGAGTCGGGGTGGCCAAGTTGGAGAAGTATGGCCCACAGCTGCTGCAGGCACTCGATACCTGATCCAAAAGCAACCTTGTCAGTACGTGACCGTGACGGTGCGATTGCTCCCGTCGACCGTCATAGACCCGCCGTAGGGGATCACGATCACTATGGTCGATCCCCCGTGGAAGCCGATGATCCCGAGGTTCCAGAGGTACACGAGCAGGTTGGTGTTGTCGCTGTAGCCGAAGGAGGCTTTCGGATTGGCCTGCAGGACAACGGGATCCAAGTGGCGGAGCACTTTGAACTGGTCACTCCCGCCGATGCTCGCCATGATCACGGTAATCTCGGGGTCAGCGAAGGCCGCATGGATGTCGGCGCACGCTCCGCAGGGGTGGCACCGATCTTGCGGGTTGTCGGGTACTCCACAGGCTCAACTGCAAGTGCTCACGCAACCGCTTCAAGCCTAGGTCTTGCATGTGGGGGAACACCCCCGGCCCTGCCCACGACGGCGACAGAATGGCCACCTTGGCCCCAGGGGCAAGGACGGGCGGGCGAAGAAGAGACGGACGCACAAACATGGCCGTCGCCCTAGCCAGTGGGGCAAGATCACCCGCGCGCACGGCGCCGATGTGACCCTTTCATGCCAGTATGTTCGAGGGGGCACTCGACAGATTCAGCGCGAAGGCCGGTGCCCGGCCGTAGGTTCCGTGCATCAACCTCCGAGAGGATCCAGGGATGCGACGTCGAGTTCTCATCATGGGCGCCGCCGGGCGTGACTTCCACAACTTCAACGTCGCCTATCGGCACGATCCCCAAGTCGAGGTTGTCGCCTTCACCGCGACTCAGATCCCTTTCATCGACGACCGGACATACCCGGCAAGTCTGGCAGGCGAGCGCTATCCAGACGGCATCCCGATTCACGACGAGAGCATGCTCACGGCGCTGATCAGGGAGCAGGAGATCGACGACGTCATCTTCAGCTACTCAGACGTCAGCCACGCGACCGTCATGCACAAGGCCAGCCAGGTGCTGGCCGCCGGCGCGAACTTCATGCTGCTCGGGGCGCGCGCCACGATGTTGACCTCGACCGTGCCGGTGGTCGCCGTCTGTGCGGTGCGCACCGGTGCGGGTAAGAGCCAGACGACGCGAGCGATCGCCGACACACTCAAGAATGCCGGCAAGCGCGTCGTGGCGGTTCGACACCCGATGCCGTACGGGAACCTCGAGGCTCAGCGGGTGCAGCGGTACGCGAGCCTTGAAGACCTTGACCGATACGACACCACGATCGAGGAGCGCGAGGAGTACGAGCCCCACATCACATCGGGCACGATCGTCTACGCGGGCGTCGACTACGGCCAGATCCTCGAGCAGGCGCAGGCGGAGTGCGATGTGCTGCTGTGGGATGGAGGCAACAACGACCTGCCCTTCTACAAGCCGGACATCCACATCGTGGTGGCCGACCCCTTGCGCGCCGGTCATGAGACGGGCTACTACCCGGGCGAAGTCAACCTGCGCATGGCCGACGTGATCGTGATCAACAAGATGGACTCGGCCTCGGCCGAACAGGTCGAGGCAGTGATGGAAACGATCCACCAGAGCAACCCTGAGGCGATGGTCATCCAGGCGAACAGCCGCGTGAGCGTGGACGATCCCACTGCGATCAACGGAAAGCGCGTCTTGGTGGTCGAGGATGGTCCGACCCTGACCCATGGCGAGATGAAGTTCGGCGCCGGGGTCGTGGCGGCCCGAGCACATGGAGCGAGCGAGATCGTCGACCCACGGCCTTGGGCGGTCGGCACGATCGCCGCGACTTTCCTCAAGTACGACGTCGGCCCGGTGCTGCCAGCGATGGGTTACTCCCAGGGTCAGCTCGCCGAGATGGAGCAGATTATCGACGCGGCGGACGCCGACGTCGTCGTGATCGGCACGCCCATCGACCTGCGCCACGTGATCGAGATCCGCAAGCCGGCACTTCGGGTTCGCTACGACCTGGAGGTGCTGCCTGACTCGCCGAGCTTGCTCGACGCGCTCATGCCGGTCCTGACTTGACCCCGCAGCGCTGATGGCGAGATCGGATACGTCCGCTGCACCGCGCGCTCGCGGGCGACTCTGGCTCGCAGGTGACTATGGCGCGGCGAGGCTCACGTGAGGTTCGCAGAACATGATGCGCACGGCCCGACCGCGGCGCAGCGCCTGCTTCAGGACGACGAGCTTGGGATCGGGCAAGTCGAAGAGTTCCCTTCGCGGGAGCCGCGCGAGTCTGGCCAGCCGTGGGTCGGCCAAGACGTCTCGAACCAACGTCTTGTCACCGCCGACAACCAGGGCGCTGGTGGGTGAGGCCAGCACGACTCGCCGAGCGTGCTCGACGACGCTGACAACTAGTGCATCCGCCTGGTTGTCACGGCGTCGCGCGAAACGGTGCTGGGACCAGCCACCGGCGGCGGTCCGAGACTGCACGTAGCGGGTGCCCACCTTGTGGGAGATGAGCTCCGCGCCTTGGGCCAGACCCACGCCATAGCCACCTCGCCGGACCAGGATCAAGGCAATATCGACCGGCGGCGACGCCCAGGCGGCCAGCCCGTCCAGTTCGCCCAGGCCGCTGGGTCCGCTCGTGCGCCCCGACCATTGGGGTTCAACAGCCCCGCCAGATCCCGTGTGACCACCAGCCGCGAACGGCTCAAGGACCGCGGTGGCCCCGTCGGCCGCAGTCAGTGCCACTGACCTGTGGGCCGACGACCACGTCGCCTCGCCGGCACTGCTGCGCAACACGCCATGACGCTGCACGAAACCGTTGACCCATTTCACGATTCGCTCGGGATCAACCTCAATACGTCTTGCTGATCCCTGGTTGCCTGAGCCCACCACATCCGATGACCGCTGCGCCATCATCAGCTCACAAGGTCCTCGGGGCCGCCATAGTTGCCACCTGGGGTAATGATGGTCCCGGCATCCCCAGCCATGATCGCCTCCGCGTCCGTCAGCCGACCGATCGCAGCCATGTCCCCGGTCAGCTCGACGAACCGGCACACCGCATCGACCTTGGGACCCATCGACCCGGCCGGGAAGGTCTCCCGACGCAGCGCGCCCGGCGTGATCCGCGTGATCGGCTCCGCCTGCGGCGTGCCGAAGTTCCGCACGACGTTCGGCACGTCGGTCAGCACCATCAGCACGTCTGCCTCCAGGGCCTCGGCGAGCACCGCGGCGGTGAGGTCCTTGTCGATCACCGCCTCCAGACCGCGCAGCTTGCCACGCTCGTCGCGCACCACCGGCACACCCCCGCCGCCCGCGCAGACGACCACCGCACCGCTACGAAGCAGCAACCGGATCATCCTGGTCTCGACAACGCGCTGAGGTTTAGGCGACCCGACAACCCGGCGCCAGCCGTTCCCGTCCTGGCGAACTGTCCAGCCCCGCTCTTCGGCAAGCCGGAGGGACTCTTGCTCCTCATAGACCTCGCCAACGAACTTGGTCGGCTTGTCGAGCGCCTGATCGTGGGCAAGGACGAGAGTCTGGTTCAACATGCTCGCGACCTGGCGCCCCGGCAACGCGTTCTGGAAGGCCTGCAGGAGCCAGTAGCCGATCATCCCCTGCGTCTGCGCCCCGAGCACGTCCAAGGGATAGGGCCGGGACAGCCTCGGGTCCGATGAGCTCTCCACTGCGAGCACGCCGATCTGGGGGCCGTTCCCGTGCGTGACCACGAGCTCGTGCTCGCGAGCCAGGGGTGCCAGGGCCTCCACTGCCATCGCGACGTTGGCAATCTGGTTGGCGGCGTCCGGGCGCTGCCCACGTTTGAGCAAGGCGTTGCCTCCGAGTGCGACCACGATGCGCATATCAGGCCTGCCGGAAGGAGCACAAAGTTCTCAGCCGCCCATGGTCGCCACGAGGATGGCCTTGATGCTGTGCATCCGGTTCTCCGCCTGGTCGAACACGATGGACGCCTGCGACTCGAAGACCTCGTCGGTGACCTCGAGCGCGTCTAGCCCGGTCGCCTGGAAGAGCTGTTCACCCATGATCGTGTTCCGATCGTGAAAAGCGGGCAGGCAGTGCATGAAGCGGACCTCGGGGTTGCGGGTGCGCTTCATGAGATCCGCGTTGACCTGGTAGGCCTGCAACAGTTCTATGCGCTCTGCCCACTTCTCCTTGGGCTCCCCCATCGAGACCCAGACGTCGGTGTAGACGAAGTCGACGCCGGCAACGCCCTCGTCCACGTCCTCGGTGTGGCTGATCCGGGCGCCGGTCTTGGCTGCGATCGCCATGGCTGCGGCGATGACCTCATCGGTGTTCCAGAGCGCGCGCGGGGCGACCATACGAACGTCCATCCCCGACAGAGCACCCGCCAGCAGCAGCGAGTTGCCCATGTTGTTCCCGGCATCACCGCAGAACGCAAAGGCGATCTCGGCAACCGGTTTGGGACACGACTCGCGCATGGTGAGAATGTCGCACAGCGACTGGGTTGGATGCCACTGGTCGGTCAAGCCGTTGAACACCGGGACACCGGCAAACTCGCCGAGGGTCTCCACCAATTCCTGACGTGACCCACGGTACTCAATGCCGTCATACATCCGGCCCAGCACCCGAGCAGTGTCCTTCATCGACTCCTTGTGCCCGATCTGGCTGCCGCTGGAGTCGAGATAGGTGACATGAGCTCCCTGGTCGAGCGCGGCAACCTCGAACGCACAGCGCGTGCGGGTCGAGGTCTTCTCGAAGATGAGCGCGATGTTCTTGCCGGTGAGGTGCTGTTGCTCACGACCGGCCGCCTTGTCCGCCTTCAACGACTCAGACAGCGTCAGCAGCTCAAGCCACTCGAGGGCAGTGAAGTCGACCTCCTTGAGGAAGTTACGACCGCTCAGATTGTTCGACATGCTAGGTAGCCTCCCGCTCGATTGGACACGTCATGCAGCGGGGGCCTCCGCGGCCCCGCCCCAGCTCGCTACCTGCCACGGTCACCACCTCGACCCCGTTCTTGCGTAGGTGGGTGTTGCTGGTGACGTTACGCTCGTATGCGATCACCAGGCCCGGACTGATCGTGAGCACGTTGCAACCGTCATCCCACTGCTCGCGCTCTGCGGAATGGACATTCTGGACCGGGGTGAGCACGCGGATGGAGTCCAGTCCCAGGGCCGCCGCGATAACCTTGTGCATGTCCTGCGGTGGATGCTGGGTGACCCGAAGCTCCAGCTCGGTATCGCCCGGCTCGACCGTGAACGACGCCAGC
>PMJN01000275.1:1727-10086 GCA_003157445.1 Micrococcales bacterium | reverse complement strand
CAACGCGATGTAGGGCATCGTGGCGAGGATGCCGGTGACCGCGATTACTAGGGACAGGCTGCGCGATCCATAGCGGTTGCCGACGAAGTCCGACGTGGTGACGAAGCCGTGCCGGTGGCTGACGGACCACAGTCGCGACATGAAGATGAAGATGATCGGGTAGAGCACGATCGTGTAGGGGACCGCGAAGAACCCGTTGACCGAACCGAGCGCGAACATCGCAGCAGGGACGGCAATGAACGTGTACGCGGTGTAGAGGTCACCTCCGAGCAGGAACCAGGTGACCCAGGTCCCGAAACTGCGACCGCCCAGGCCCCATTCGTCCAGGCTCTCCATGCCGGCGTGACGCCACTTCGAGGCCATGAAGCCCATGACCGTGACGAGCGTGAAGAGGGCGATCAACACTGTGAGGGCCACAACGTTGACGCCCACGTGGTCGTTGGCTGTTGCCAGGGCAAGGGTGTTCATCGACCTGCCTCCTGATCCTTGGGGGCGTCGGAGGTCATCTGCCGGTGCGGGCGCGCTTTAAGTACGAGCCGATAGGCGGTATATGTGCAGGCTGAGCAGAGGAAGACCCACAAGAACTGGTACCAGATGAAAAACGGGAACGCGCCCAGCTTGGGCTCGATCCTGGCGTAGCTGCTGACCCACATCAGCGCGACGATCGGCAGGAGCAACAGGACGCCGGCGACCGTCAGCAGACTTCTGTTGGCCGGCGGCGTGGTGTCGTGATCAACGTCTCCAGGAGGGTCGTGATCTTGGCTGTCTGGCAAGAGGAACCTCTACGTGTGATGTGGGCCACATGGTTGAAGCCGATTCCGAAGAGTACGTACCAGCCTGCGCACTTTTGAGCGATTTGCGCGGTGGTGCTGCTCTTCGGTCGTTTGGTGCGGGCAGCGGCAAAGCCGAAGCTCAAGACCGCGATAGTCATGGAGCTCCCCACTCGAAGGTGGGCTGACTGGCCGCCGCTGCAGTGATCGCCAGAATCGTGCGCCTGTCTGGGACCCCTGGGAAGCTCTCGACGAGCCTCATACGGGCGGACCACGGATAGGAGGAAGGCCCTTCGAACTGGCTACTCTGGGACGGTCTCGGGGGCTGAGGGCCGGATGTTGGCGTTGTGGTGGAACATGTTGTCCGGTCCCAGGTCGCCCTATCGCCACTGGGCGCAGTCAGAGGAGATCGCCAACCGGCCCGCATCCGCGAACTACGGTGACCGGAGCAGTCTGAGCGCCACCAGTGGTTTCTCACGACCGTCCGCAAAGGATCGTCTAACGGTGATCAAAACGTCTGGCCGCACGTCGTCGAAGCTGTGGTCGGGCACCGCACGGGGTTTGGCCTGGCAGTCCGGGAGGTGAGGTCGCGTTCGGGCTACCACCTTCGGCAGAATGGTCGGGGTTTGGCGAGCCCGGAGCGTTCTAGCTATCGCTTCGTTGCGGGGTGAGGTCTTGGAGTGGCTGGTACAGAGTCTTGCTTGTCCTGGGGTCGTGTGGGCGGCAGTGCGATGGTCGCGAGCAGGCCGAGCAGGATGATGCCGGCGGCGCTGAGGGTGGTGATCCGTGCGGCTGTCACCATCGCGGACTCGGCCGCGGTCTGTGCCGGCTGACCACCTGGCATCCCTGCGAGCTCGGGAATCGCAGCGCCCGCGGAGCCCTTGACGATAGACACGACCTGGTTCCGGGCTGGATCACTAAGTCCGGGCACCGAGCTGAGGTTGTTCGCGGTGACGGCGCCGAGAGTCGAGACGAGGAGCGTGCCGAGCACAGCGATGCCGAGGGCAGCACCCAGCTGGCGAACGGTACTTTGCAACCCGGAGGCCTGTCCGCTCTGGGCCACCGGGACGTCGACCAGGATCACGTTGGTGAGCTGGGCTGTGGCCATGCCTACGCCCGCTCCGTAGAGGAACAGCCAGGCGGCCAGAACCGGGCCGCTTGCGGAAGGGCTGATGCTGAGGCCGAGCCCGGTGATGGCCACGGCCTCAAGGAGGAGTCCCACGCGCACCACAGCGCGGCCACCGAAGCGTTGGGTGAGCTGAGCAGTCCCGCCGGAGATCAGGAAGGTCCCGACTGCCAGCGAAAGGATCAGCAGTCCGGTATTCAGAGCCGAGTATCCGAGCGCACCCTGAAGGAACAGTGGAAGGGCAAAAAGCATCCCGAACTCGCCGAGTGCCACGATCAGTGCGGCGATGGCTCCATAACGCAAGCTGCGGATCTGCAGAAGTGACAGGTCGAGCAGCACCGGTTTGCCCGCGCGCGCCTTTGCTCGCTCGACGAACACGAAGGCGGTCATCAGGACCAGACCCAGGACGAGGGAGATGGGGACCGGCGAAATCGACCAGGTCCAACGGAAGCTACCGATCGTCAGTGGCGCGGTAGCCATCCCCCAGCCGTAGCGCTGACTCTCGATCAGGGCGAAGACGATGCCGCTCAGTCCTGCGATCGACAGCACGGCACCCAGGATGTCCACCCGGCGCTCGGCATAAGGATCCTTTGTCTCAGGCACCCACACCAAGACACCAACCAGGACGATCATGACGATCGGGATATTGATCAGGAATGCCCAGCGCCAGGTGAAGTCGGTTGTCAGCCATCCACCGACAACGGGCCCGACGGCCGCCATGCCGCCGATGGTCGATCCCCAGATCGCGAACGCGATGCCACGCTCACGCCCGGTGAACAGTGCGTTGACGGTGGACAGTGTCGCGGGCAGGATCATCGCCCCGCCGACGCCTTGAACCAGGCGTGCCCCGATCAAGGTGGTGCCGGAGGTCGAACTGGCCGCCAACACGCTCGCCACGCCAAAGAGGAGGATGCCGATGATGAGCAGTCGGCGGCGTCCGAAGATGTCGCCGATCCTGCCTACGGTGATCAGCAGGGAGGCGAAGACCAGGGCATACACCGAGTTGACCCATTCGGCGTCCGAGGCCGTCAGTGAGAGATCGCGGATCAACACGGGCAGCACGACATTGACGACGGTTGCGTCCATGATGATGATCGACACGGCCAGCGCGATGATCGGCATCGCCTTCCAACGCTTGGGATTCGGCGTGGAATCGATGGTCGTACGGGGAAGCGCCTCGGTCACGGTCGGTTCCTGATCTCTCGTCTGTGATACTGACACCCTAGTCAGCAATGATACTGACACCCTAGTCAGTATCATTAGTCTGGGTAGCGCGCCGCGTAAACTGGTCCATGGCATGAGCCCACAAGGGGAAGGACGGAATGCCGAAGATCTCCGCTCCGACTGTCGCGCAGCACCGCGTGCACCAGCGTGAAGCGCTCCTGCGCGCTGCGACCGAGCTGCTTGTCAACGGGGGAGTGAGCGCTGTGACTCCGGCGGCCGTGGGTGCCGCGGCGGGACTGTCCCGACCGAGTGTGTACCAGTATTTTTCCTCGGGCGCCGACATCCTCGCGGCCGTCGTCGAGGAGGCGTTTCCGCCCGCGAACGAGTCGCTGCGGCTTGCCCTCGACTCGGCCATCGGGCCGGCGGAGAAACTCGACACCTATGTGCGCGAGACGCTGCGGCTGGCCGCGCAGGGTGCGCACCGCCCGGCTGCGGCGCTGGCTGCCGCCCAGCTGCCGGACGAATGCCTGGGGCGGCTGAGGGAGCTCCACCGCGAGCAGGCCGCACCCTTCATGGATGCCTTGCACGCGCTCGGGGTGCAGCAGTTGCCGCTCACGGCCCAGTTGCTGAGCGGCACACTCGAGTCCGCCATGGGCGCGATCGAACACGGCGCGCCCCTGGCCGTGGTCACTGACCTGACAATGGCACTGGTACGTGCCGCGGTCGGGGTGGTTACCACCAAACCCGATTCCTCGGTGGATCCAGGATCAGCTCGAGGGCGTCCAACTGGAACGTCACCCAAAGCGTCCGTAGCCGGTCCCGCCACAGGGATGGTGGGAACTACCGGACATGCTTGCCGAGCGTGAACTCGCGCAACTGCCGATCAGAACGCCCCGTTGATCACCGGGATGATGCAGAGCACTGCACGCCGAGGAGCACAGCCAGGGCCAAGTTCTTCACGCCGCGCTGGCGGACCCGGGGTGGCGGGAAACTGCCCTGGCAGTGAGAACTCCTGCGATCACGGGCAGGGCAAGAAGGACCGGGGCTACGAGTGCGGCAAGCGTGCCCTTCAAAGGTCCCCGCTCATGGCAGCCGAAGATGCCGTCTTCACTGGGGGCGTTGCACTGGGTGCGCGACCGCTGCTGCTGGTGGGCATCCATTGAACGAGAGGATCGTGACTGCCGCGCTCTCCCCGACGCCTGGCACCACCCTCAATTCGGCTACCTGTCCGGTAGCTCCCACCGCCCCGCTAGCGCAATAGCGGAGCACCTGACCGCTATTGCCTGGCCGTTTTGGCCGCCCGGTGGCCGATCGGGATCTGGGACTTCAACAACGAATCTGGTTTGGTGTGTGAGCGTCCACGCACGATCATCTTGGCCCGCGCTCGGCAAGCCGGAGGTCGATCGTGGCCGCGCTCATCGCGACCAGCAAAGCGGCCTCGCCGTCGGTCAGGTCGAGCTCGCCGTCGCGGCGCAGGATCGGCACCTGACCTCGAGCATCGGCGCCAGCCGTTTGCCCGCCGGAGCCCGCAGGATCGCCCATCACGTGATCACCGCGCCGATGATCCTCGGCCCATACGTCGGCCCCGAGGGGCCCGATCCTTCACCACCTTCAGCCTCAACCCGTCACGCAGCACCGCTGCGTAGTCCCGGTGCCAGCCGGTCAACTCCACCAGCTCGTCTAGGACCGCCGTCTTCTTGGCCCGGTTGCCGCGGGCATGAGCCAGGGCTTTCGCCTTTGCTAGTGACCATTCCCGGGGGTTTTGAAATACACCGCCGAGGTCATGATCGCCGAGGCCGGTGCAGACAGGACCCGGTTCCGCACCCCAGCTGACCTCGCTTCCTGGGCTGGGGGTTGCCCGGGCCACCACGAGTCCGCCGGCAGACAGCACTCGGGTAAACGCAGGCACGGCAACCGGTGGCTCGGTGGCGCCCTCGGTACCGCCGCCATGGCCGCCGGCCGCACCAGGGAACGCACCTACCTCGGCGCCCGCTACCCCCGCTCGTGCCCCGACTGGGTAAACAGAAGACAATCGTCGCCGTCGAGCACTCGATCCTGGCCGCCGCCTGGCACATGCTCACCGACAACGTCGACTACCACGACCTCGGCGGCGACTACTTCACCAAACAAGACCCCGAACAATGCGACGCATCATCGCCAGGCCAACGCCCTGGGCCTGACCGTCCGCTTCGACCCCATCCCCGACGTCGCCTAGGAGGGCTATGGGTTCATTTTCGGGTCAGGCAACGTACCGAGCTACGCGGAGGTTTTAGGTGAGTCAACTCGATCCCTTTCGGGATGAGGAACAAGCAAATACGCTTGGCGGAGCCGGCCCGTGCTACTGCTGGGCCCACCCTGAGAGGAGACACCATGCCAACCGTGATCGGCCACCATGACGTGAAGGACAAGGATCATTGGCTCGCCTCGCCGAAGCGCGAGGAGGTCTTCGGCCCCCTTGGCGTGACCAATATCCGCACGTTCGTCGACCCACAGAACCCGACCCAGGTGGCGGTGCTCATGGACGTTGCCGACTTGGATGCATTGATGGCCGCAATGCAGTCTCCGGCAATAGCCGAGGCGATGGCCTATGACGGTGTGTTGCCCGAAACCTTGGTGATTCTCGTCGAGGCGTAGCTTCCTGCCGCAGGCGGCGACCTCATCGCGCCATCATCGCAAAGGGATCCCTTTGTTCGACACCTGGACAGCCACTCTTCGCGATGAGCTACAACTTCGGTAGCTGGGACGCCCCGCACCCGGATCAGTTTCCCTTATTGCCCGCGAAGTAGGTCTGGATCCGACGCGCAGCATTCGCCCGGACATCGAAGTAGTAGAACGGGTAGTCTTCAGAGTGATAGACGCCTTGGGGGAAGTGCGACTGGTACTGAGCCGGATTGACGGTACTGCAGATCAGCACACCCTTGGCCTTGTCGACGCGAGCATCGGCGAGGTTCATCACGCGCTCGATCTGCCCGTTCTTGTCCAGCACGGGTAGATGTGTGTTCGGATCCAGTTGGATGGAGCCGAGGTTGCTCGCGGCGGTCGCCGTCGCCTCTCCGGTCGTCCACGTGATCGGGTTGATGGCGATGCCGCCCGCTTGGATGACGGGGTTCGTACCGTTGACGACGGGCGCTTCGGTGTTCCANNACTTCATATAGTCCGACAAGAGGAACTTGAGCACCGCCGAGCCCTGTGAGTGTCCCACGAGGATGAAGGGGCGGCCTTTGTTGTAGTGCTGCAGGTAGTACTCGAACGCGGCGGTGACGTCGACCAGTGGCGCTTGCTGGATGTTCGCGTTCTGCTGGGCGACAGGCTGAGCCAGCTGATACGTGGCATCCACCTGCCGATAGTACGGCGCGTAGATGTTGGACAGGGGGGCAAAGGCCGTGGCCTGCTGTTGGAAGGAGACCTGGGCACCCTTCATCATCTGCGGGTCGTCTACGGCGCAGAAGACCGGCTGGCTGGTAGAGGTCCTGCTGTAAGCGGTCGGGTAGATGTAGAAGACGTCCACCTTCTTGGTCCCGGTCGTGTCCGCCGAGAGCCAACGCGCCGGGTTCGAGTAGTCGGTCGGTGTCACGGTTGCGGTGGTTTCGCTGGCAACGGGCTGCGTGGAGGTGTTCGTCGCCTGTGTGCCGCCGCAACCCGATAGAACCATGACCACAAGCAACATGACCGCTGGCATCGTGCACCTGACTGATCGCACTGTGGACCCCCTCATATTTGGCCTCCCCTCACGACTCAGAACCTCTGAGCAGCCTCCGTCCGCCCTTGAAGACCGCATGCGCCTATCGGGAAGCATTTATGTCGAACGTGTTGCGCTTAGCTTGCGCGCCCACGATTCCCAGTATGTTCGCCGCTAGAGATGCTTTGTCAATGGCCCCGAGACTCCCATGTTCACGGTTGATCCTCGTGTCGGCGAATGATCAGTGAACGATCGGTGACTGGTCACCGATCGGCAAACGGCACAGTCAGGACTGCGTCGTAGGAGTCATGGCCGACAAGGGATGCGAGTTCCCGCGCGGGCTGCACCGCCGCGCCGAAGTGGTACGCATGGGTGCTATGCGGGCGACTGGAAGGTCAACGTCTGCGACGAGCACCGGCAGTAGAAGCGCCGACCGCGATGACTGGCTGGACGGACCGGGAACTCACGGACGCGTTGGCTGAGGCGATGCGCGACTCGCACCTCAATCCGTCCTCGCAGGGCCTTATCAACAGGCAGTACATCGTCGACGAGATCCGCGCCCGTCACCTGACCAACGCCCCGATCGCCACGCCAGATTCCGGGTGATTCAAACTTGGTGGCACAGGTTCGACAGGAGGCTGGAGAGAGCCTTTGGCGACGTCGACTGGTCGGAGGCGGACAAGGACTTCGTGAGGGCGAGCGGGCTTATCTGAGCCGCACAGTCGCCGTCGAAGCGCCGACCAATTTCGCATCGGCTGCGCTGATCTCGAAGGGCGCCCACCCGGTCACGCTCCTTGAACTGGACCAAAGTCCAGCACCATGACCGCCTCAGCGGATTCACACTCCCGGATTCTCAGGGCTGGCATTTCTCAGGTGGCCTTCACCTCGGCGACGGTCAGCGGTAACAAGGCCACGATCGTGGCACGGGCGTCGGTCAGCACCGTCCGGAGCTGAGGACCGCGGCCCTCACGTACCCGCAGACCGTTCTGCCACCGGGACGGTGGGAAAGAACTACCGGACATGCTTGTCGTTATGCACGTATCGACGACGGCCGCAACTGCCGCCTTCCGTGCAGGCGACAAGATGTCGGTGCAGGCACGAGTGGATCTCGTCGACCGCTTCCCCGTCGCCTGGGGCTTGCCACGGGGATGAGACCAGCGGAGGCTGTCGTCGTGGCTAAGAAGAAGTGGAATGAACTCAGTTCTCGGACTCGTCGGCTGATCATCGCCGGAGGTGTGTTCGAGGGCGTACTCAAAGTCGCTGCCCTCATTGATCTCGCCCGGCGCCCCGCAGGTGAAGTTCGAGGGTCGAAGCTTCGCTGGGCACTCGCCGTGACATTGATCAACTCGCTCGGTGCTGTGCCGGTCGCTTACTTTGCTTACGGTCGACGAAGGTCAGGTCGCGTAGACACAACGGGATTCGAACCGCGCTAAGTCGCGTAGACACAACGGATTCGAACCGCGCTAACACTGTGAAGATCGAATCGAGGTCGCTCCGCCGATGACCGCGAGCTGTTGGGGGCCGGCGGAGCGAGGAGCGGACCCCGGGCGACCGCTGAAGATCAAGAAATGCAGCGAAGGCAGCAGGGGTCCAGGCGAACCAACATCCGCACATGCTTTT
>PMJN01000275.1:0-1617 GCA_003157445.1 Micrococcales bacterium | reverse complement strand
ACGAGGGCTGGTGTGCGCGTGGTGTTCGTGACCGGACGCCCTCCGCGCTGGCTCACGCCTGTTGCGCAAGCCACCGGCCATAAGGGATTCGCGATATGCGCTAACGGATCAATCACCCTGGACCTTGAATCCGACTCGATCCTCGCACTTCACTCGATCACCAACGAGGTGGCAACGGAGGTGGCCCGCAGGCTACGAGTCGTGGTCCCGGACGTCGTCTTCGCGGTGGAGACACTCCACGAGCTGCGCGCGGAATGGGGGTATGAAGCGGTGCGTGGGTCGGGGCGCGGTGAGGTGCTCGCCCCAGATCCGCAGAAGGTCGGTGCGCGGCGCCGAGCGCTGCGCCTGGAGGAGTTGTTCGACGACGTGCCCCTGATCAAGATGATTGCGCTCAGCTCAAGATCCACACCCGACGAGCTGCTAGACGCGGGGCGCGCACACGTGGCCGACCTCGTCACGCCCACGCATTCCAGCCCCACCATGGCCATTCTGGAGATGGGTCCGCAGGGGGTGACCAAGGGCTCGAGCTTGGCCGACCTGGCCCGCATGTGGGCTATCGCACCCGAAGACGTCGTGACCTTTGGCGACATGCCCAACGACATCGAGATGCTTACCTGGTCCGGGACCAGCTACGCGATGTCGGGCGGTCATCCAGACGCGATTTCCGCCGCCGACCACCTCGCACCCACAGCCGGGCACGACGGCGTCGCCCAGGTGCTCGAACACATGCTCGGAGGAGTAACCCCGCCGCAGGATGGCTGATCGGGCAAGAACGCGCACCCATCGCGGCAATGAGTGCGTTCAGATGGGGGGGNNGTTCAGGGCTGGATCAGCGCAGCAACGCGTCGACGAGTCCGCTCGTCCAGATGGGATCGGTGGGAAGGCCTGTGAAGACGGCGCGGTAGTAGAGCGGGCCGAGAAGCGCGTCGGCGGCTTGCTCGAGCCCGGGCGGGCTGCCGCCTCTGGTGTGTTCCCGTTCCAGGATTGCCTCGAGCTGGGCATGCCGGTCGGCTGTGCAGGCGCTGCCACCCCGGGGACCCGTACCGACGGTGGCCCGGACGAGGGCAAGCACGTCCGGGTCGGCGAAGTCGGTGGCGACATCGGACGCCCAGCGTTCGAGGTCCCCCCGGAGCGTGCCCGTGTCGGGGACCACAATGTCGCCGGAGAACCGGCTTGTCGCGACCTCGGCGAGCAGGTCTGCCAGGGACCCCCACCGGCGATAGACGGTCGTCGGGTGAACGCCGGCCCGCGCAGCGATGACGGGCATCGTCAGGTCCTCCGAGGGGCCCTCTGCGACGAGCTCCTCGACGGCACGGTGCACCGAGGCGCGCACCCGGGCGGACCGGCCACCAGGGCGAGTATGGCTGGGAGTCGTGGACATGCAGACATTATCGCACCGATCGTTGCTTCTGTGTTAGATTCTGTTAACGCACCGATCACTGCATCAGAGGAGCATGATGTCCGAGACCTCCGCCTGCCCCACGATGGTCGCGCCAACAGCCTCCGTCGGCCACTCCCGCCGGCATTCGCACCCAAAAGCCATCGCCGCGATAACTGCCATACTCATCCTGATCACCGCCGCCTCTAGTGCCCCGTCACCTCTGTACGTCGACTACC
>PMJN01000447.1 GCA_003157445.1 Micrococcales bacterium | reverse complement strand
CGACCTCAACCTAGCCCTTGACGCAGCCGCACGCGGCTGACCCGATCCGGCCGACAGAACTCACCGACAGAATGGACACTGACAACCAAGAACCCAGCGAAGATCGGCAGAAGGCAGGGACCATGGGTCGCGGAAAGTTCCGGATCTACCTGGGCGCCGCACCTGGCGTCGGGAAGACCTACGCGATGCTCGACGAGGGCCACCGGCGCGCCGAGCGCGGCACCGACGTCGTAGTCGGATTCGTAGAGACCCACGGCCGGCGTCATACAGCCGAGCTGCTCGAGGGGCTGGAGATGGTTCCGCTCCGCGAGATCTCCTACCGCGGGGCCACCTTCACAGAGATGGATGTCGACGCGGTGCTGGCCCGGCGGCCCGCGGTGGCACTGGTCGACGAGCTCGCACACACCATCGTGCCCGGGGCCGGCAACGAGAAGCGGTGGCAGGACATCCAGCTGCTGCTGGCCGCCGGTATCGATGTCATCTCCACGGTCAACATCCAGCACCTCGAGTCCCTCAACGACGTGGTCGAGAAGATCACCGGGGTGCCGCAGCAGGAACGGGTCCCCGATGCCGTGGTGCGGGCCGCGGATCAGGTCGAGGTCGTTGACATGGCCCCGGAGGCGCTGCGCCGTCGGATTGCGCACGGCAACGTCTACGCCGCGGAGAAGATGGATGCCGCTCTGCGGAACTACTTCCGGGTCGGCAATCTCACCGCCCTACGCGAGCTGGCGCTGCTGTGGACCGCCAACAAGGTCGACGAGGCCCTGCAGCTGTACCGCGACGAGCACGACATCGCGGAGACCTGGGAGACCCGCGAACGGGTCGTCGTCGCGGTGACCGGCGGGCCCGAAGGCGAGACCCTGATCCGGCGGGCGGCCCGCGTCGCGGCCCGCACGGCCGGCGGAGACCTGCTCGCGGTGCACGTCACCCGCTCGGACGGGCTCACCGGCGCCAGCCCGGCCAACCTGGCCGCGCAGCGCAAGCTGGTCGAGACCCTGGGCGGCACGTACCACCAGATCGTCGGAGACAACATTGCCGACGCACTGCTGGAGTTCGCCCACGCCGAGAACGCCACCCAACTGGTGCTGGGCGGCAGTCGCCGGTCTCGGCTCGCTGCCATGCTGACCGGACCCGGAATCGGCGCTGACGTCATCCGCGGCTCAGGTGACATCGACGTCCACCTGGTCAAACATGCACAGATGGGCAGGGGCTTCGGGCTGCCGCGGCCACACGGCAGCCTCACACTCCGGCGCCGGTTGCAGGGTTATGGGCTCGCGCTGTTGCTGCCGCCCCTGCTCACCCTGCTTCTGGCGAGCCAACGACAGCACCTGAACCTCATCAGCGACGTGCTGGTGTTCCTGTTGGTGGTCGTGGTCGTGGCCCTTGTCGGCGGGTTCCTGCCTGCCATGGTGGCCGCAGTTGAGGGCTCACTGCTCCTGAACTACTACTTCACGCCGCCACTGCACACGTTCACGATCAACGAGAGGAACAACGCACTGGCTTTGGGTGTCTTCATCGTGGTCGCCGCGCTGGTCAGCTCGGTCGTGGACCTGGCCGCACGGCGTACCAGGCAGGCCGCGCGCGCCACCGCTGAGGCCTCGATGCTCGCGACACTGGCCGGCAGCGTTCTGCGCGGCGAGACCGCGCTGCCGGCCCTACTGGAGCGGGTGCGCGAGGCCTTCGCCCTGAGCTCCGTCACACTACTGGAGCGGACCCTCCAGTCGGTCCCAGGGCCCGGGGCCTCCCGCGGACCTGCAGACGAGTGGACGGTCGTGGCCAGCGCAGGCGACGACCCATGTGAGCGCCCCCAAGATGCCGACACCCAGGTCCCGGCCGGCGATACCCTGCTGTTGGGAATGCGCGGGCGGTCGCTGCGGGCTGAAGACCAGCGGGTCGTTGGCGCCTTCGCCGCCCAGGCTGCAGTGATTCTGGAACGAAACCGGCTCAGTGAGGCGGCAGCCGCAGCGCTGCCCATCGCCGAGGGCGACCGGATGCGGATCGCGCTGCTCGCGGCCGTCGGGCACGACCTGCGCAGCCCGCTCGCGTCCGCGAAGGCCGCCGTGACCAGTCTGCGCAGCAGCGACATCGAATGGTCCCCCAAGGACCACGCCGATCTGCTACTCACCGCCGACGAGTCCCTGGACCGGCTCGTCCGACTCGTGGAGAACCTGTTGGACATGAGCCGGCTTCAGGCCGGAGCCCTTTCGGTGATGCGCCGACCAGTGGCTCTTGACGAGGTGGTGCCGTTGGCGCTGGACGACCTCGGCGTCGCCGGGCGCCACATTGTCGTCGATGTGCCCGATGACCTCCCCGTCGTGCTGGCCGACCCGGGGTTGCTCGAGCGGGTCATCGCCAACCTGGTCGGGAACGCCGTTCGGTACTCCCCGCCCGGCTCTGCGCCGCTACTGACCGGCAGCAGCCTCGGCGAGCGGGTGGAGTTGCGGGTGATCGACCGTGGTCCAGGTATCCCGTCGCCCTACCTCGAGCGGGTCTTCGCCCCGTTCCAGCGCCTCGGTGACACGGACAACACCACCGGCGTCGGCCTCGGGCTGGCGCTGTCGCGCGGACTGACCGAGGCAATGGGCGGCACGCTCCAGCCGGAGGAGAGCCCCGGGGGTGGCCTGACCATGGTGGTGTCGCTGCCTGCCGCCCCTGTCCTGTTGGACCCTTCGACGCCAGCCCAACCCGGCCTGCGCGAGCGGGCGAAGCAGGAACGGCCATCGGCCACCAGCCAGGACAACATATGACCCGCGTGCTGGTGGTCGATGACGAGCCGCAGATTCTGCGGGCCCTGAGTATCAACCTGAGAGCCCGCCACTACGACGTGATCACCGCCGCCACGGGGGCCGACGCGTTGGCGTCCGCCGCGGCACACCCACCCGACCTGGTCATCCTCGACCTCGGTCTACCCGACCTGGACGGAGTCGATGTCGTGCGCGGACTGCGCGGATGGAGCACCGCACCCATAATCATCCTTTCCGGCCGTACCGATAGCGCCGACAAGGTCGACGCGCTCGACGCGGGCGCCGATGACTACCTCACCAAACCCTTCGGGATCGATGAACTTCTGGCCCGACTGCGGGCCGTTTCGCGACGCGTGACGCCGGCCGACGACAACCCGATTGTGACGTTCGGGCTAGCCACTGTTGACCTGGCCGTCCGGCGTGTCACCATCGCCGACGGCGCCTCCCACGTCGATGTGCGGCTTACGCCAACCGAGTGGCACCTGCTCGAGGTCATGCTGCGGCACCCCGGCAAGCTGATTAGCCAGCGGCAGCTGCTCACTGAGGTGTGGGGGCCCGGCTACGAGAGCGCGGGTGGGAACCTGAGGTATTACATGGCTCAACTGCGGCGCAAGCTCGAAGCGGACCCGGGACGCCCCCGCCACCTGCTCACCGAACCCGGCATGGGCTACCGGTTCCAGCCGGACGAGCAAGCCGAGACAGAACCCTGACAGCCAACGCTTCGCGGATCATTCACGTTCGCGAAGGGTCGGTGGTGTACCTGAGTCATCGTCCCCACCGTCCCGTAGCACGAACCTTCACGGAAAGGGGCGGTGTGACCATCGAGCATGGTGCAGCTGAGGTCGATGTCAAGATCCGTGTCCCTACCCGTTCCGCTTGGATCGTGTTTCTCGTGGCTGGAGTGTGCTACCTGGCGCGGGCGAGGAATTCCTGACAATCCATGTGACAAAGCGGTGGCTATCTGGCTCTGACGGAGACGTAACCGCGAAGCTCGTGCAGCGCCGGGTGCTGGACGAGACCTTTCGCGCCGTAGAGATTGAAGACGCAGGCCACGGCCAGGACGGCCACCTGTGTCCCCGACAGAGAGATCCCTGGGCCCTGGTCGTTCACCGCCAGATACCCAGCGTTTAGGTCACCATAAAAGCGCGGCTCATCGTCCCACCAGACTGAGACCATCGGTCCGCTGGACAACTGGGCTCCCCCGGGCAGCCGAATCAGGAGTCGCAGATCTGTGATGTAGACCGCCGCCCAGTGCGGGTCAGGGTAGTCAACGCCTCTTCGCCGTGGCCCCTCCCCGCTCCCACCCGAGCTCTCCTGGAACCAACAGCAGACATGACGGCGGACTTTCTCCCCTGCCTGGAGGCTGTGTCCATGGGGAGGCCGATGGACATGCCCACCATTGCTTGTTGGCTAGCCATACTCGACCATGAGGTTGCGGGCGTCGATGAACGCCGCATTCCTCTCGGTTTCACGCATCCGGTGCATCGCCCGCTTCTCTACAACCCCGCATATCCATTGATGGATCACCATGGACAGCAAGACGATTCCGAGTAGTGCACCCACAATCCACATGCCAGTTTCCCTCCGCTGCCCGCAGAGTAGCCAGAATCGGATCGCGGTGCCTGTTCACCCAGTTCAGCGCCTTCGAGCTCCCCCAGCCACCGTGCAATGTGCGGGGCGAGACCTTAGGCGTCGGTAAGGGATAGCTCACCGGGCAAGAACGCACGCCCATCGCGGCATGTGCGATGGTGGCTGGCCACAACCAGAGAGGGAACCAATGCCTCAACCGTCACCTGGTGCGGAGAATAGGACGCTCCTTGCGTACCTCAACGCTCAGCGTGAGCACGTGCTCGGCATCCTGGAGGGTCTGGACGAGGAGGCACTACGGCGGCCGGTGCTGCCCTCGGGATGGAGTTGCCTGGGACTACTTCGGCATCTCGCCCTCGATGACGAGCGCTTCTGGTTCCGCGGCATCGTCTCTGGCGAGCAGATCGTCATCGACCAGGTAACTGAGGCTCCAGACGACGCCTGGCAAGTCGGCCCCGACGTGCCGGTCGAGGTGGTCTTTGCCATGTACCGGCAGCAGATAGACCTCGCGAACGCGATCATCACCGCCACCCCTCTAGACGCCGCGCCCGCCTGGTGGCCCGAAGAGCTCTTCGGCGACTGGCGGCTCGACAACGTCCGCGAGGTCATCCTGCACGTGCTTACCGAGACAGCGGTCCACGCCGGACACCTCGACGCGGCGCGGGAACTCATCGACGGTAGGACCTGGCTTGTGCTGACCGAGTGAAACGCGAGTACGCGCAACCTCCGGGTTGCGACGGATCGAAGACATCTCGAGGCGGCCGTTGATTCACCGGGCCTCGATGCAATGCACGAGCGCACATGAGCGCGCGACCAGCGGCATTACAGTGCGTTGCAGCCGCGTCATTCACCGAGCCGATTGGACGTTCATGGGAGACCCCGCCAGCGCTGAGCCACTGCTCCTGCATGTCGGCGAACTGACCCGATCTGACCTTAAGGGGGCACTGGCCTTGGCTGGTGTTCGACTAAATGCCCATGCCGAGACGCTGCTTGAGGACGCGGTCTTCGAGCGCACAGAAGCCGAGACGGTCGAGATCGTCCAGCGCGCTGTGGGCGAGTTGGGACTGACCCGCGGTGCGGCCCTGCCCCGGATCCTCTCCACCGCGCGAGAGCATGGGCTTCTGCCTTGTCCGCCTGTCGCAGGCCCGTATCTGCGGCTGGCCATGTCAGACCAGACGACGTCCCCGGACTCCGTGCTGTCGAACGGACGTGCCCCGACTGGCTCTGTCGCGATTGCTTCGGAGCAACTGCGCGTCGACGACGACTATCCGAAGGGCTTCTACCTGCGTGTCGTGGACGGGCAGCCCTGGCTTCGCGGATACCGATGCGGCGATGATCACCTGTGGTCGCCCGAGGATAGGTTCGCCTTTCGGCTGCGACCACGGACTTGTGCGGCACCCGCCGGGATCTGACCTCACTGTGGACACAACGCCCCGTCTTCGGTATGTGCGGGCGTGTTTTGTCGACCGCTTGCCGTCTCGGAAACGGAACGGTCTACGGGCACGCGCGGAGGCTGCGCCGACCTGGAACAAACCTGATTCCCGTCGTTCCGTAGCGGGATCGCCCTGCGGGCATGGATGTGTGGCCCCGATGCGTCCGGTCATCCATCGCTCAGCGGGGCAGTGTCGGGGCGATCTGTTCGAGGTCTCTCACCGGCCCGGCGGCGATGGTTCTGATGTTCTCCGTGATGACCTCGATCGGCCAATCCCACCAGGCAAGGTCCACCAAGGACCGGACCTCATCCTGGGTGAAGCGATCTCTAATGTGTGTTGCGGGGTTCCCGCCGACGATGGCGTAGTCCGGAACTTCTTTGGTAACCATCGATCCTGTCGAGACAATCGCACCGTGACCGATGTGCACTCCGGGCNNAGGTGGAGACCCCGCCCATCCGATGGTTGGCGCCATTCATGATGAACGTGGTCCCGGCGGCGAAGGCGCAGAACTTCCCGATGATCAGCCGGTCCGGACCATAGTGGTGCAGAACGTTTCGGGTCTCGAACTGGTCCGCGAACTCGGGGTCGTCGTAGTAGCTGAACTCCCCAACCTCGATCAGCGGGCTGGTGATCAGCGGCTTGAGAAGCACGACTCGAGGCTGGCC
>PMJN01000472.1:3327-9190 GCA_003157445.1 Micrococcales bacterium | reverse complement strand
CTCGCCGGCCTCCTTGGTGGCCTGCCGGTGCGAGTCGTCGAAGTAGGCCGGGACGGTGATCACGGCGTCCGTAACGCTCTCGCCGAGGTAGGACTCCGCGTCGCGCTTGAGCTTCTGCAAGATGCGCGCGCTGATCTCCTGGGCGGTGTAGTTCTTGTCGTCGATCTTGCGGGACCAGTCGGTGCCGATCTCACGCTTGACCGAGCGGATGGTCCGGTCGATGTTGGTGACGGCCTGCCGTTTGGCGATCTCACCGACGAGGACTTCACCGTTCTTGGCGAACGCGACGACGGAGGGGGTGGTGCGCCCGCCCTCGGCGTTCGCAATGATCGTGGGCTCGCCGCCCTCGAGGACGGCGACTGCCGAGTTGGTGGTGCCGAGGTCGATGCCTACCGCACGAGCCATGTCTGATCTCCTGTATGACGAGTGGTTGGTATTTGACGTTACAAATACTTTCGCGACCCAATCTGCTCGGGATCGACCTGAGTTGTCAAGCCGACGCTCTGCAAAATTGCGCCTAGCAGACTCAACTTATCTAACACTTCGATTGTTCCCGTGGGATACATCAAGAGCTTCCCGCACCCACGTGTAGATTCTCGGTTGACTTGTCGCCTTCTGGCTTAGTTGGCAGAATCACTTGAACCGCAATGCCTTTGGGCACTTCCCGGTCCACCGTTGAGCAGGAACTTCAGTCGCTGGTGGTTGTGCCCGCCCGGCCCTTGGTCATCGGCATGGAGGCCTTGGTGTGGTCCAAGGCTTGGATAGACGTCTCCTCGTCCGTCAATGCGTTGCCCCAGAAGGCTCTTCGTGCTGAGTCAGGCGAACGATCTCCTCGATCTGTTCCGGGGTGATCCCCGGCTTGCGGCCGCGACCTTCACGGACCACCGAGAATTTGGCCAGTCCTTCTTGGGCGAACCTGGTCCGCCATTCCCGGACGGTGACTGGGGTAACGCCCACGGTGGCCGATCTGGGAGTTGGCCGCACCGTCGGCGGCCATCAACAGCCGTGCTACACGGGTGTGATGACGCACTGGGGATTTGCCCCCAGGAGGCCCGCGGATGCGATGGCGGAGGCGAGGGTTGAGGTCCATCCTGACCCGTCCACGGTCTGCAGGTAAACGCCATATGAGCCGCCGAGGAGACCGCTGAGGATGCCTGCCTTGTAGTGCGTTGTATAGGGTCCGCCAACGGGACCGGTGGTCGAAAGATCGCTACCCAGGAGCACGTGGAGGAGGTTACCCAGCGACCCTGCCTGGGCCACGTAGTACGCGACGTTGTCGGGTGTGATGTAGGAGCTGCCCGTCGGGAACCGCCAGTTGACGGTGACGACGGGGTTAGTGCCCAAGAGGCCAGTGCTCAGCGAACAGGTCTGCATGACGGGCGGCTGGATCACGGTGGCCGTGAAAGAGCCCTGGCTGAATTCGCTATCGGCCCAGGTCGCCGCCGAATCGTGGACGCGTGCCGGTGCGGCCAGGAGCACTAATGCGAACCCGATGACAGCCAGCGCTGCCAGTACGGTGCGCCTCATTGGGCCCTGCCTCTGCGGCGGGCCAGCTCGACCAGTCCGACCCCGCTGAGGACCGCGATCGTGCCGAACATGATCCATGGCCCGATCGAGGAGCCGGTGAACGCAAGCGGGCCGCCCGCCGGGCCACCAATGCCGATGTCGTCCCCGGATCCCCAGGCGTGGATCTGCATCTGTGCGGTGGAGCCGGGCGGTGTACCCGCAGGTAGCGTGGTCTGGACGAGGACCCAGCGCTGCTGGGTCGAGGGCATCGCGCCCAGTCTGTGAGCGCCGTGCGCGTCAACGGGAATCACCGCTGTAGCCAGATCCTGGTGCGAGAGCCATGCGCTCTCCTTCCCGGTGCACCTGCCGTTGACCCAGCGCACCGTGCACGCACGGATGTCCACCTGAAGACCTCCCGGCCCAGCCAGCCGCCCCTGCGCGGAGATGCCGATGTCGATGCTGCTGGTCTCCGGTGGATGTGCCTGCACACCGACCTGCCACTGGACGGGGCGTCCAGGGACGAGGTGCTCCATGACATCCGGATCACCGATGGCCGTGAGCGTGAGATACCTGCCGTGTACGACAGTCTCCTTCTCGGCCGCGTGAGCCGGCGTCGCTGTACCGAGGCTGAACGCGAGAACCAGGGGAATGAGACCGATTGGGAGGACGCCCAGAGTCATCATGTCCGTCGTCGTGGCCGCGGCGGTGACCCGCTGCGCTCGGCGGCGCGTGCCCGCCTCGCGCGGCCAGAAGGCCCAGATGACGAGCGCTGTGGTGCCTAGAGTGATGCCGCCGAGCACCAACGGATGTGAAAGCGTCACGACGGCGTATGCCAGTCCCGGAACGGATAGCAGCACGATACGCACATGACTGACGGCGTATGGCTGGAGGTCGTCGGTCGTGTTCGCGTCGCCGCGCATGGTGATGGTGCGCGCGTCGCCTCCGGCTGGCGAGATCGCGCGGACCCGGTGGGTGATCGGGGGCTTTCCCGCCCGGTCGACCGTCACAACATCGCCCACCCGGATCTCCGACGCCGGGATCTGCCGCACGACCGCCAAGGAGCCCGCGGGGATCGTGGGGCTCATCGATCCGGTCTTGAACATGATGAGGGTGATGTTGAACGCGAAGGCTGCGATGACGGCGATGATGCACACGACCCCGCCGGTGGCGGCGAGGTTGAGCAGCGTGCCACCAATGACCGATCCGATGGTTCGCTTCTTCGTGGACATGCTCACCTCCCCGTTGTGCCTGCGCACTAGTTGGATGTCGTGACGAACTGCCAGGTCGCCGTCGCGGCCTTGCCCTGGAGGCTGTTGGCCGCGCCCGCCTGCAGGGTTACCTCGAAACAGAATCCCGTGGGGTCACCTGGCGCCGACCCGGTTGCCGCCGCGAGCGTGTTGGTCACGCCCGTCTCCTGCCCCACCGTGAGCGCACGGAACGTTGCCCCAGCGCCGACGACAAATACCGGGGAACCAGTGAAGGCTGCGGCGTTACACGTCCCCGTCGTGCGCACGACGCGATAGACCAGAGCCGCGCCCAGGGTGGCCGCATCCGTCCCGCCCAGGGTGGCCGCTTCGAGCACGGCGATGCCGGCCGTCGAGTTCACCTTGGTGCGGATGAGATCGTTGAAGTACTCCGAGACGCCCGGAGAGAAGCCGGCGCCGGTGAACGTGACCGTAGGCCCCGGGGCAGTGCTGTTGTCCGCGTACCCGCCACTTTGGACGTTGGACTCCGTGTCGAACACCGACGTCGTGAACGAACCCTTTGCGTATTCGGAGTCATTCCAGCTTGCGAGTGTGACGGTCGCGCCAACACCGAGCACGAGACCGCCAGCCAGTATCGCACGCAGGCGGAGGGAGATTCTCCGCCTCCGGGGTGACGTGTGGTCACCCATCGTCTTACTGCGAGGCTGCGGCGAACTGCCAGGTCACTGTGCCGGTCTGAGCCGGCGCGATGAGAGCACCCGCCGTCACCTTGAAGCACAAGAACACCGGTGCGCCCGCCGTTGTGGGAGGCGTGCCCTTGGCCAGGTTAAACGTCGTTGAGTTAGGCACGGTGTTGACCGCGGTGCTGGCCGGAACAAGCGCTGTCCCCGTGGTATCGGCGGCGCAGCCGAACGCCGAGGGCTGAATGAGGGTGTACGTGAGGTCGGTCACTGTGCCGCTGCTAGCGGCGTTGGAAATCGTGACGACAGCGGCGTTCGTGGTTGCCGCATCCAGCCGGACGGCAAAGGGTGCGTAGACAACGTCACCAGGTGCGAGCAGCGTGGGATTGAGGGTAAACGCGAGGGTTGCCGGCGCGCCGACGGTCGCATGGTCGGTGTACGTCGTGCCGTCGGTGCTGCCAACCATGTTGAAGGCGCCGGTACCAAAGGATCCCTGCGCGAATTCGGAGTCATTCCACGCGGCCAGCGTGATGGCAGCCCCAACACCCAGCACCAGCCCACCAGCCATTAGCGCGCGCACCTTTTGACTGCGCAGTCCTCGCGGCCTAGTCGTATCGAGAGTGCCCTCGACCTTTTCGTCCATTACACGGTCCCCTATTCGGTCGCCCTCTTGCGACCTTGGCGTTGCGCGAAACACGTTCCACGGTGTGAACAAACCGGTGGAGCCCCACCTGCGCTGCGCACGCCACGGCGGCCATTCCTGGGCCTACAACTCAAGTCTGATACTTCAAATGTCGGGATCATCCCCTTTTGAAAACCATGTGACCTACATCACACTAATCCAGGCTGATCACGTCGCTTTAGTGCTCTGTTCGCGGAGAAAGGGGCAAGGGGCAGTTCTGGCCGACGATGACACCGACGCAGTCGTCCGAAGATGGTCGACCCGGGCGACTCGCACGTGGTAGCAGGCGTCGGTCCGGCAGATCGAGCCTTCAAGACTCGCCAGCCCTCAGATGACGAGGGGAAGCCCTCGACTGGCCATCGCTACCGTGCGAGCCGGTGCGCCGGTCAGCAACTATGTGGTCATCTGGTAGTCGCGGACGTTGCACAGGACCACAGCGGTGCCCCATGCGACGTCGCGCGCCGCGGCCCGCGGCGTGACCGCACAAAGGGAAGCAGCCAGAGCACCCGGCGACTGACCGCGGCCCAGGATCTGGTCCATACCCTGATGGCGTCCGGCTCGATCGGTATCGCCCTGACCGAACTGGATGGCCGCGTCCGGGTCGTCCACCGCTCGCCGGCGAGACGGCCGATGGTGAGGACTCTCTGAACTGCGTGGAAGCCGCCGCTTCGCCGGTGATCACCCCGCAGCCCTCAAGCTCAGGAAGGAGAACGCCAGAGGCNNACGCCGCCTCAAACGGCCAGTCGCTCTCCGAGACCTCCTTCGCCGTCGCCTGGAGCTCCATGCGGGCGTAGGTCTGGTGGGCAATCACCACCGAGATGGCCGACCGGCGGAGCAAGGTGCAGGCAGGGCAAGGACTGACCCCGCCCAGCGCCGACACCGTCACCGAGCGCTTCACGGAAGGCGACTGTTGACCCGCCGGTGCTCACTGCCGAGAAGGCGCTCAAGTGGAACGAGAACTGGTCCACCACCGGTAGGGCAATGTTGCGGTTGGGCTGGCGTATGGGCGGAACGTGGAGAGCGTCAGCCCATCACTGGGCAGGAACGCACGCCCAATACGGCATAGAGCGGACGGCCTTAAGAACTGTCGAGTTGCCTGTGCAGGACGAGGGCGACGCCGGAGGTCTAGGGCGGATTCGTTCGGCTACTGGCATTCGTCGCACACGCCGGTGAGCGGCCTAGTCGGGGTCCGGGCGGGTCTGTTGGTCGAGCCGGTTGAGGTGCTGCTGGATGATCTTGTTCGTTGTGGAATCGCCCAAGCACGAGGCTTGGTTGTCGTGACTTCCGGGGCCTCGCTCCCTTAGCGCGGGTCGCTTGGCTCGGCTTCGTCTGCAGGGGCGAACTTCCTGAGATACTTGATCTCTTTCTTCAGCTCGATCATCTTGAGTTCACGCCCAACAGCAAGCCGCTGGAACTGCTCTAGCTCTGCCAACCGATCCAGCGCGGTGGCTCGCTGCTGGGTAATCGTCCTCTGGGCTTGGTTCTGGTTGGTCATGTCGCGGGCGGCGGCGAACACACCGAGAACCTTCCCTGCGGCGTCGCGGTACACCGAGGCGTTGTACAGCACATCGGTCAGCGTCCCGTCCCTGTGGCGCAGGGTCAAGGGGTAGTCCACGGCCATCCCCTGGTCGAAGACCAGGCGGTAGATCCTCTCGGCCTTCTCCGGCTCGGTGAAGCAGTCAGAGAAGGCAGTCCCGATGAGCTCTTCGCGGGGGATGCCGGTGGCCTTGACCAGCGCCTCGTTGGCGTCGGTGATCAAGCCTTCAGGGCTGATCGCGACTAGCGAGTCC
>PMJN01000472.1:0-3309 GCA_003157445.1 Micrococcales bacterium | reverse complement strand
CGGTGGCGCAGGGTCAAGGGGTAGTCCACGGCCATCCCCTGGTCGAAGACCAACTGGTAGATCTTCTCGGCCTTCTCCGGTTCGGTGAAGCAGTCCGAGAAGGTGGTCCCGATGAGCTCGTCGCGGGGAATGCCAGTGGCCTTGACCGTGGCCTGGTTGACATCGGTGATCAAGCCTTCGGGGCTGATCGCGACTAGCGAGTCCNNACTCGATCATCGAGCGGGCAGCCTTGAACGCGTCCCGCTCCTTGGTCACGTCCCGGGTAATGGAGGATGCGCCCACGACCGCGCCGTCGGCGTCGCGGATCGGTGAGACGGTGAGCAAGACCGGGAACACCGTCCCGTCCTTTCGGACACGCTCGGTCTCAAAGTGCTCAACATCCAGGCCAGCCTTGATCCTGGCCAGGATCAGCATGATCTCACCGGTCCGGCCCTCAGTGCTGAGCCGGTCGATGGACTGGCCGAGCATCTCCTCACTGGAGTAGCCGTACATCCGTGTCGCGGCCGGGTTCCAGCTTGTGACGATCCCGTCGAGCGTCTTGGCGATGATGGCGTCGTTCGAATGCTCGACGATCGCCGCCAAGAGCTTGGAGTTCTGTAGCGCCTGCCCGTGTCTGGTCACCTCACGAACGGCCGTGATCACCAACAACACGTCCCTGGTGTCGAGGTGGGACAAACTGATGTTTACCGGGAGCTCAGTACCGTCTTGTTGCCTCACGCTTAGCTGCAGATCCAGGCCCATGGACCGGCTCCTGGGATCTGCGAAGTACTCTTCCCGGTGCTCCGAGTAGACCTCCCAGAGATACTCAGGCACCAGCGTTTGAATGGGCTGACCGACCAGGTTGTCGCGGTCATAGCCGAACAGTGATTCCGTCTGGTGATTAACGAACCGGATCACGCCCGCCTGGTCCATCCCCACCAACGCATCAGGCACAGCCTCAAGCAGACTCTCGAACCTCGTCGTCTTCGAAGACATTTGGTTCCCCCCGAACTGCTGCAGATAATTTGAAAGCGACAGAAGCTTCAAAGTACTGACAACAATCTACTCAGAAGTCCGTCTCAAGACGGGCGAGCAACTGCCCTCTTTCCGGCCAGACCACGGCGGCGGGAATGAAAACCCGCGAGGCACGCTCTCCCAATGGCCGGCCACAGACGCCGGACATCTGCCCCCAACACCGGCCCATGTCAGCTGCGAACATCGAATTGGCTCGTCAAGAGTCAGGACAGTCGGGCCCAATCCACTAATCGACCCGCTTGCCATCCGGCTGCAGGACGTTCGGAACCCCCTGAACGACATAACAAGGTAGGCCATCCGAGTGTTCTGGCACGGTGTTTTCATAAACGCTGTACACGAACGAACCTGTCAGTGACCTTGGCGTCCTGCGAGCAGGGCATTGAGGAATACCTGCAGGGCACGAGCCCGGCACTGCTAGCCGCCTACGAAGAGGTCGTGCGCGACGTCGTCACAACTGCTGCCGTCGGGCTAGCAGATGCTGGAGCTCGGGAGCGGACCAGGATGCGATGCTCTTGTTCTTCGAGGCAACGGCGGCTGGCAGACGCACGACGAAGCACCCGCCTTTGGGTTCAACTTGCTGGTAGTTGGCGTTGCCATGGTTGGCTTCGGCAAGGCCTTTGACGATTGACAGGCCGAGACCTGTTCCTTGCNNCGGACCGTGGTCGCGTACTCGGAGTTCGACGAAGTCGCCGATTCGCTCAGCTTCGATGCAGATGGGAGGTTCGCCGTACTTGAAGGCGTTTCCCAGGTAGTTGTCCAGGATACGGGTGAGGTGCGATGGATCGACGACCGCGACCAGCTCGGGAGGACATGTCAGGTCAACAGTGCCCAGTTCTTCGCGGTTTGCGTCCAGATAGCTGGCCAGTGCGGTGGCGAGCCGGATGTGCTCGGGTCGGGTCTGTTCGGCTGCTCCTTCGACTCTGGCCGAGGTGAGCAGGTCATTGGTCAGACGTGACAAACGGTCCACCCCCCGGTTGATGGCACCCAGGTACTTCAGGCGTTCTTCCTCGTTGAGCGTCGCCCAGTTGTCTGTGAGGATTTCAGCGGACCCGCCGATGGCGACCAACGGGGAACGCAGATCATGAGAGGCGACGGCGACGAAGTCCCGCAGCGAGTCGTTGGAGGTCTTGAGTTCGCTACTGAGCCCCTGGGCTGCCTTACGGGCCTGGACCAGGTCTTCGACGTCCCGCAGGCCTGAAACGACGCCCGTGACGACACCGGACTCATCGGTCACGGTCGTGGCGACTCCCGCCATCCACCGGTACTGCCCGGACTTGGTCCGGAAGCGCAGCAGGAACCCATCCGGGGGCGTGCTGACATCATGCCCGAGGTACACACCCTGTCGCGGGCCCGCCGTGGCGGCCGCGTCGTCCGGATGAACCAAGTCGAGCAAGCGCTTGCCCATCAGGTCCTCCACCGCCCACCCCAACGAGTGAGTCAGCGACGGCGACACCCACGTGATCACCCGACCCGGTGAGGTCATCACCACCAGGTCCGAGGCGTTCTCCGCCAGCAAACGGTACTGCCGACTGGCCTCGCCCAGTGCCTTCCGGGCCTTCACCTGCTCGGTGCGATCGCGGGCGATCAAGGAGGAGCCGACGACCCTGCCATCCGCGCCGCGGACCCCCGAGAGGGTGCATGAGGCCGGGAACCTCGTTCCGTCCTTTTTGGTAAGCATGGTCTCGAAGCGGTCCACTTCTTGGCCGGCGCCGATCCTTGCCCGGGCGGCTGGGACCGTTTCGACTCGATCGGTGTCGTTCAGCAGGGCCCCGGAATTGCCGATGATCTCCGTACTGGAGTAACCGAACATCCTTTCGGCGGCCGCATTCCAGCTCGTGACGACGCCCTGGAGCGTGGTCCCGATGATGGCATCATCGGTCGACTCAACGATCGCCGCCATGCGCTGGGCGGCCTCGAACGTCTTCCTCTGCTCGGTCACGTCGCGGGCGATCATAGATGCGCCGACGACCGCGCCATCAGGGTCGCGGATCGGTGAGACGGTGAGTGAGACCGGGAACACCGTCCCGTCCTTGCGGACACGCTCGGTCTCAGAGTGCTCAACCACCTGGCCGGTCTTGACCTTGGCCAGGATGTCCTTGATCTTTCCGGATCGGTCCTTGGGACTGAGCAGCTCGATCGACTTGCCGATGATCTCCTGGCTGGAGTAGCCGTACATCCTGGTGGCGGCCGCGTTCCAGCTGGTGATGATGCCGTCCAGCGACTTGCCGATGATGGCGTCGTCGGAGTGCTCGACGATCGCCGCCATGCGCTGGGCCGCCTCGAAGGCCTGCCTGG
>PMJN01000516.1 GCA_003157445.1 Micrococcales bacterium | reverse complement strand
CGGAGGCGGTGGCGGAGGCGGAGGCGGAGGCGGAGGCGGAGGCGGAGGCGGGGTGCTGCCGTAGTCAGACATACGCAAGCCCTTTCATCCCAAGTGCCGGCGCCCGGTGGTGCCGCTTGTTCAGACGCTATCGGACCAGGCCTGCCAGGTGGCTCATTTGGCAGCACAATCGCAAAGACAGATACTGCCGCCAGTCGCGGACCGACCCTAGAGCGCGCGGCGGCGGGCGACTTCGTAGAGCGTGACACCGGTGGCGATCCCGGCGTTGAGGGACTCCACAACCGAGGACATCGGGATTGAGACAATTTGGTCACAGGTCTCTCGCACCAACCGGGACAACCCCTTTCCCTCCGAGCCAACAACAATGACCAGGGGCTCCTTGGCCAGCGCCAGTTCGGGCAACGTCACGTCACCGTCCATGTCCAGGCCTAGCACGAAGAAACCGGCCCTGCGGTAGTCCTGAAGGGTCCGGGTGAGGTTGCTGCACTGGGCGACCGGAACGCGGGCCGCTGCGCCGGCCGAGGTCTTCCATGCGCTGGCGGTCATGCCGACCGATCGCCGTTCCGGCACCACCACCCCGTGCCCCCCGAACGCGGCGACGGAGCGGATGATCGCGCCCAGGTTGCGGGGATCAGTGATGCCGTCCAGAGCCACGATGAGCGGTATCCCGGGCAGCTCGGGGTTGGCCAGGTCTTTTGGGTTGGCGTAGACGTAGGCCGGAACCTGAAGGGCCAGACCCTGGTGGACTCCGCCATCGGTGATCCGGTCGAGCTCGCCGCGTGGGGTCTCCAGGATCGAGACGGAACGGCTGGTAGCGATCTTGAGGGCCTCGCGCACCCTGTCATCTGAGTCGAGGCGACCGGCGATGTACATCGTGGTCACCGGGATGTCCGCCCGCAGCGCCTCAAGTACAGAGTTGCGCCCATAAACGATCTCGCTGGAGCCCTTGGTCCGGCGGGGCGCGCCACCACTGCGAGAGGGGCCCGCGCTACGGGCGCCACGGGCAGCCGAAGGCTTCGCCGCGCGAGCCGCGTTCTTGTGCGCGGGGTGCTTGGTGCGCTCGGTGGCCTTGGGGGTTGCGCCGCGCGCTTCCAGGCCCTTACGTCGCTGGCCGCCGCTACCGCCGCTCGGACCCTTTTTGGATCCACGGATGGCGCCTCGGCGCTGAGAATTTCCTGGCATGTTCGGTCCCTTTTCAGGCGTCGTTACGGCGGGCCAGCGACCAGCGCGCGCCCGAGGAAGTGTCCTCAACAGCGATGCCCGCCGTGGTTAGCTGATCGCGAATCTGGTCGGCCACCCTGAAGTCGCGTGCCGCGCGGGCGGCCTCACGGGCCTCGATGGCGTCGCGCACGAGTGCGTCCAGCGCCGTCACGGCATCGTCAGCGTCCTCGCCGGAAGCTGAGTTCCAGTGTGGGTCGAGCGGATTGATGCCCAAGACCTCGGTCATCGAGACAACCTGCAGACCAAGCCGCTTGGCCTCGTCCTCGTCGCCTTCGTCGAGGGCGGTGTTGCCGGCTCGCACGTTCTCGTGGATGGCCGCCAATGCGCCTGAAACATTGAGGTCGTCATCCATAGCCGCGACGAACCCCAGCGGCAGTTCGGTGCCCTTCTCGGAAGTGCCGCTGCCCAGGGCTCGACGCAAGAAGCCCTCGATGCGATCCACCGCCGCCTCGGCCTCCCGAAGTGACCCCTCGTGGTATTCGATGGTGGAGCGGTAGTGAGCCGCACCCAGGTAGTAACGGACCGCCAGGGGGCGCGCCGCCTTGGTGATCTCGCTGACAAGAAGCGCGTTGCCCAGCGACTTGCCCATCTTCTGGCCACTCATGGTCACCCAGGCGTTGTGCAACCAGTAGTTGGCGAAGCCAAGCCCTGCCGCACGCGACTGTGCCTGCTCGTTCTCATGGTGCGGGAAGCGCAGGTCCACACCACCGCCGTGAATGTCAAAGGTGTCACCCAGGTACTTGCGCGCCATCGCCGAGCACTCCAGGTGCCAGCCCGGACGGCCCTGACCAAATGCCGTGGGCCAACTGGCAGTCTCAGGCTCGCCCACCTTGCGGCCCTTCCACAACGCAAAGTCGCGCGGATCGCGCTTGCCGCGCGGGTCTGCGTCTGCAGCAGCCTCCATGTCGTCGATCCGCTGATGGGTCAGCTCGCCGTAGGCCGGATAGCTGCGCACGTCAAAGTAGACGTCGCCGCTGCCGTCCTGTGCGGCGTACGCATGACCCTTGTCGATAAGGGTCTGCATGATCTCCTGCATCTCGGTGATATGCCCGGTCGCTCGCGGCTCGTAGGTCGGTTGCAGCACCCCGAGCAGGTCGAGCGCATCATTGGTGGCGCGTTCGTTCGCATAGCTCCAGGCCCACCACGGGATACCCGCTTCGGCGGACTTGGCCAGGATTTTGTCGTCGATATCGGTGACGTTGCGGATCAGGGTGACGTCAAAGCCGTGCCCGCGGGTTAGCCAGCGGCGCAAGATGTCGAACGCGACGGCGAACCGGACATGCCCGATGTGCGGCGCCCCCTGAGTCGTGAGTCCACAAACATAGATGCCGGCTTTGCCCTCGGTGACTGGGACGAAGTCGCGCAACTGTTGTGTGGCGGTGTCATACAGGCGAATGCTCACGAGCCAAGGTTACCGGCGAGTCGGCCGAGCGCGCGCCAGCCAACCGAGCCAAGGCCAGATCCTGCCACGATCCGGTCACAGCGTTGGCCAGGACAAAGGAAACACGATCGCCGTGGCGATCGCGGCGATGCCCTCGCCACGTCCGGTCATCCCAAGCCCATCGGTTGTCGTGGCAGAAAGGGAAACCGGTGCCCCCACAACAGCGCTCAGCACGGCCTGAGCCTCCTGGCGACGGGGGCCGAACTTCGGCCTGTTGGCGACTATCTGGATAGCGATGTTGCCGATGACGTAACCAGCCTCGGTCACCACTTGCGCAGCCTTCGCCAGCAGGGTGGCGCCGGCGGCGCCGGCCAGTTCGGGGCGGTCAGTGCCGAAGTGAGTGCCCAGATCTCCCATCCCGGCTGCGGAGAAGAGCGCATCACAGGCGGCATGAGCAGCAACATCGGCATCGGAGTGGCCAGCCAGTCCGGGCTCTCCGGGCCAGGTCAGCCCGGCCAACGACAAACTTCGGTCATCATCGGCGAACGGATGCACGTCCACACCGATTCCTATGCGTGGCAGGGGCAATGAGCCGGTCGCAGGAGGAGGGGAGAACTGCGGGCTATCTGCCATGGCGGCCATCCTGAAGTAAAGCCGTCGCGACGGCGAGGTCGAGAGGGGAGGTTATCTTCAGCGCCCGATGATCGCCTTCGACCACGCGCACGTGCCCACCGTTGCGCTCCACGAGCCCTGCATCATCGGTGGCCGACGCGCCGCTGGCGTAGGCGCGTTCGAGCACCTCGCGGCGAAACCCCTGAGGGGTCTGTATTGCGCGCAGGAACTCACGATCGGGAGTCTGCAGAACGCGGCCTTGGGCGTCGACCATCTTGACGGTGTCGGTCACCGAAAGTCCTGGAACCACGGCAGGCTGGCCACCGCGCACAACGCTGATGACCCTGGCGAACAGCTCAGGAGGCGCAAGACAACGGGCGACGTCGTGAACCAGCACGATGCTGTCATGCGGNNTACCTCGGGACAACCAAAGACGCCCCGCAGTGCGTGAGCCAGTAATGACTCGCCGCACAACGAGGCGAATGCCTTGGGCATCCCCGCATTCAGACGGACACCGCTACCAGCAGCGACCACGATGACAGCGACGTTCGGGTAGTTCGTCACCCTCGATTCGGGTACTTGTTCAGCCAACTCTGGCTGAGATGGTGCTCGTTCAGGAGGCACTCGATCAGGAAGCGAGAACCTCGTCGAGGATGGCCTCAGCCTTGTCCTCGTTCGTCTTCTCTGCGAGCGCGAGTTCGGACACCAGGATCTGACGGGCCTTGGCCAGCATGCGCTTCTCTCCGGCGGAGAGGCCACGGTCCTTGTCACGACGCCACAGGTCACGGACAACTTCGGCGACTTTGATGACATCGCCAGAGGCCAACTTCTCGAGGTTGGCCTTGTAGCGCCGCGACCAGTTGGTCGGCTCTTCGGTGTGCGCCGCACGCAAGACCTCGAAGACACGCTCCAGACCCTCTTGGCCTACGACGTCGCGCACACCCACAAGGTCACAGTTCTCGGCGGGGACCTCGATAGTCAGATCGCCTTGTGCGACCTTCAGTACAAGATAGATCTTTTCTTCGCCCTTGATGGTGCGAGTCTTCATTTTTTCGATCAATGCCGCACCATGGTGCGGATACACGACCGTTTCACCGACTTTGAAGGCCATCTGCTATGTACCCCTTTCGCGACCTTAAGGATACCACGGCACGAGGACACAACGGCGTAGACGATCCGGCGTTTGTGCAGGTCAGAGCCATAATATCGCCGATATTCGCCATGCACCGGGTCTTGACAGAATGCCAATTCACGTGCCCGGGCCAGGTTCAGGGGGTCTCGAACTTATATCCCAGACCACGAACAGTGACGATGAACTGCGGGTTGGCAGGGTCGGGCTCGACCTTGGAGCGCAGTCGTTTGACATGGACGTCCAAGGTCTTGGTATCGCCGACATAGTCGCTTCCCCAAACCCGATCGATCAGCTGTGCCCGGGTCAGCACCCTGCCGGAGTTGCGCAACAGCATTTCGAGCAGCTCGAACTCCTTAAGCGGCAACGGTGTGTGTGTCCCGTTCACCGTGACG
>PMJN01000250.1 GCA_003157445.1 Micrococcales bacterium | reverse complement strand
CCCGCCTTCACCAGATCACTAGCCTGGCCTCGGGATCGCGCCAGGCCCCTGACAACCAGCTCGACATCAAGCCGGTGGGTTACCTCGTTCACTCCCGGCCGAGATCAGCGAGGCGGCCTTGCAGGACTCTGTGGACCCGCTCGCTGACCTCAATCTGGATGTCCAAAGGCTCATCGGTCGCTGTATCGAGCTGCCGCAAGGCTGCATCAACAGCATTGTCGCCAGTTGACTCAGGCGCAGATGTCTCTACGGTGACCGATATGTCTGCGCCACCGTCGGTCATCGGCCAACTCTGAGCCTGGGCGCGCTTCTCGTCCCCCGTCCCATCCGTCACCTCAGGATGGATCATGTGCCGGCCGGATTGGCACGGGTAGTGACCGCCGATCGGGTGGTGCTGGCCGTCGTTGCCGTCCTGGCATTCTTGGCAGGAGCCCTCTTGGCGGTTCTCTTTCCAGCAGTGACCGTCTTTGGTGGGCTCTCGCCGGCAGCAGCCTCCAACGATGCCGTACGCAGCCGCGCATTCTCTGCACGAAGTCTGGCAGCCTCCGCCTGCACCTGTTGCAGCTTCTGCACGGGCACCAGCCCCAGCGCGGTGATAGCCACCTCCATCTCGCTACGAACCAAGGTGTTCAGGTTCGAGCTGTTGGCCGCGGCCGTGGCCAACACGACGTCAGCCAGGTCGATTACCCGAGAGGCCATCTTGGTGCCCGTCGCGATACCCGCTGCCGGCAGGGTGAGCAGGCCCTGTGCGGCGTCTTTGGCGCGAGCCTGCGCGAGCTCGCTCAGACCCGAAGCTAGCTGGACATATGGGCGAACAGATTCAAAGCTCATCGTTCCTCCTTAGAAGGTCGCTGCTGCAGCACCACCACCACGTTACTGCCCCTCACCCATCGCCGTCTCGCCACTGAGTGCGCCTTGCGATGCCCAACCGAGATTCCGACGACCGATCACCTGTGGGTTGCCAGTGCCAGGTCGAGTTCGTTGGCCAATGCCTTACCGTCGCCGCCTCCCGGATCCATCGGCATGCCCCGGACGTCACCCGCATGCCAAAGCGCCCTCAGGGCTGCGCGCAGCCGCTCGTTGAGCGTCCCCTGCTGGGACACGTGCAAATCCCCAGCCGCAGTCACCCAGGCCCGCGCCTCACCACAAACCCATCGGTATGGATCCCCGGTGTCTTGGACGGGCTTTGTGTAGGCCAACTGCAAGGAACGCATATCCGTGGCGACGTATTGGGGCCGCTCGTTCTGTTCTGCCCTCACCGCATCTGACCAACCGTGAACGCCTCCAAAAACGAACAGCGACTCCAGCCCGGCGGCATTGGCCCCTTTGATGTCGGTATCAAGGCGATCCCCAATGGCCAGGGTGCGCTCGATGCTCGTGCCCAAGACCGAGACGCTCAGCTCATAAAGCGGAGTGTGCGGTTTGCCCACGACGACCGGATCCACCTCGACTGCCTGACGTACCGCGCCGACCAAAGTGCCGTTGCCGGGGGCCTTACCCCTTTCCGTCGGCAAGGTGCTGTCTGTGTTCGTGGCAACCCAAAGAGCCCCGGCTTGTACGGCATAAGCAGCCTCTGCCAGATCGGTCCACGCGACATCAGCCCCGTAACCCTGCAGGACCGCGGCCACAGGCTCCTGCGACGGACTCATCTGGGCCACGGCTTCATGAGCAGAGATCGGCCGCAGACCCTCCTCCTGCAGTGCGAGGGACACTCCCACCCCGCCCACGGCCAGGACCCGGGATCCTGGGTGGCAGTGCTGGGCGACGTAGCGGGCGCCCGCCTGGGCGCTAGTGACCACGCGCGATCCAGGTCCAGGTAGCCCCAGTGCTTCAAGATGGGCCGCCACCTCAACCGGGGCACGAGAGGCGTTGTTGGTGGCATAGACGACGATGACGCCCGAAGAGAGCACCGACAGCAACGACTCGACCGCGTGCGGCACCGCCTCGTGCCCTCGGTAGATGACACCGTCCAGATCACACACGATGCCGTCAAAACCCTCGATCAAGTCGCCCTTGGCGCTCGAGCTGATCATGGCACCCGGTGATCGGGTCCGCCCCTGTCTTCGTCTTCGTCTTCCTCTTCGAGCAGGTCAACCATCACCAGGCCGTCGAGCTCGGACAGCCGCTCGTCAGCGTCCGTCTCGCCATCGACATCGGCGTTGGCAGCGTGACCAAACCAGATCAGCGCTCCATCTTCGTCGCCCTTGGCCAGCAGGGCCTCGGCGTAGGCGTAGAACAGCCGCGGCGCCCAGGGCTCGCGCGAACCTACCTTCAGCTGGGGCAACTGGAGCCCCACGGCCGCAGCCTCGTACTGACCAAGGTCACGGCGAATGCCAGATACCACGATGGCAAGCTCAATGCGCTCGTTGGCGCCCAGAGTTGCCGCTTCTGGCGAGGCCGCCAGATCCAAGGCGCGCTCGGGTCGACCAAGTCCACGTTCGGCATCCACCATGAAAGGCAACATGTGCGAAGAACCCGAGAGCCTGCGTGCAGTTCGGAACTCGCTGAGCGCCTTGGCCCACTCCCCCTTGCGATAATGAACAAGCCCTAGAGCCTCCCGAACAGCCGGAACCCGGCCCGCGCGGCGCACTGCCGTCTCCGCATGCGCCTGTGCCGCCTCGATATCGGTGTCCAGGAAGGTGGCAACCATCACCAGATGCTGCCCCACGCCAACCGCATTCTCCTTGCTGAGAGTCCGCAACTGGTTCTTGACCGACCGATCCAACTCGAAGCCAGTGACGTCATCAGGGATCGCCGGCTCTGGAAGTCTCGGCTTCTTGGGCGTCAGCATCGAACTACCCCGCGGGCCCCCGCGATCGTTCGCGCCTCCAGGACCACGGTCCCCGCCCCGCTCCGACCTCTGACCTGCCCGGTCACTTCCGCGGTCACGCCCGCGCGCACCCGCGCCGGAGGAACTCCGTTCGTCACCCGGAGGCCGCGCCCCGTCCGAGCCACTGCGTCGTTCGCCACCGGCACCCCGAGCACGACGGTCACCGCCCTGATCAGAACTCCCGGCTGCGGGACCTCGACGAGAGTCATCCTCGCGAGGGCGACGGGCAGGCTGGTGATCAGACACTGGGTCTGGCTCCATTCGTTGTGGTTGCTTGGTTGGGGTTCCTCGCCGGGCAGTCGTTCGTCACTTGTCCGACCCAGCAATCTTACGCCGGACGCAAAAGAGCCCCGACCGGTTT
>PMJN01000343.1 GCA_003157445.1 Micrococcales bacterium | reverse complement strand
GTATTCGGCGACGTTGTTGCTCGCGATCCCCACAGAGTCAGCTCGCTCAGCGAGCACCTCACCTGAGACTGCATCCCGTACCAGCGCGCCGTAGCCAGCGTTACCGGGATTGCCGCGCGATCCGCCATCAGCCTCGACAACGAGTCGTCGTCCGCCCACAACGGTTCCTCAGATACCGGACTCGGAGGTGCGAACCAGGATCCGGCGGCACTCCTCGCAGCGAAGCACCTCATCCGGATCGGCAGCAGTGAACCGGTTGATCTCTCCCTGGTTGAGTTCCAGGTTGCATCCCTCGCATCGGCGCTTGCGCAGAACCGCAGCTCCGATTCCGTCGCTGGACGCGCGAATCTTCTCATAGAGCCCAACCAGATCATCGCCCACGCCTGCAACGACGTCTGTGCGAGAACGAGTGATCTGCTCGACCTCGGTGTTGAGCTCGGCGAGGGCCTTGTCACACGTCGCCTTAAGCCCCCCTGCGCGAGCGGTCATCTCGGCGCTGGCCGCCTCGAGTTTGGCGACATCAGCTGCCAGAGCCTCGGCGCGCTCCATCACCTCGAGCTCGATGTCCTCAAGGGCGGACTGTCTGCGCGCCAGCGAGTCAACCTCATGCTGGAGCGCCTGCATGTCTTTTGCTGTTCCCTGGCCCGCGTCCATCCGAGCCTGGTTGCGAATGGTGCGTTCACGTACGAGCTGTACGTCGGTGTCGGCCTTGGTTATCTCGCGCTGGACGTCCTGCAGTGCCGTTCGGGCCCGGACGAGGTCGTCGTTCACAGCGGAGATCTCGGTGTCGAGAACGCGGATCTCGGCAAGCTCAGGCAGGGTCGCCTTGCGATGTGCGATCTGGTCCAGCCTCGTGTCCAGCGCCTGCAGATCCAGCAGACGCCACTGACGGCTCGTATCGGCTTTCAGGACGTACCTCCGGTGTTGTAGCTCGTGGCGGCTCCGATCACGAAGTCCCACGGGTCCGTGCGCAATGTGCAGATGTGAGTGTTCAAACTAGTACCTCTATCGGCAAGCGCGCGCAACAACTCCGAACGCGCACTCTCCAGCCACAGCCACTCGCTCGCCCAGTGACCGGCATCCACGAGGTACGGCGTGCCCCCACGCGCCTCTTCCCGGGCCTCAAGCACCGGGTGATGACGCAGATCTGCGGTGACATAGACGTCGGCACCACTGGCCCGGACGGCATCGAAGAAGTCGTCGCCGGCTCCCCCGACCACCGCCACCCGAGACACGAGAGCATCGACCGGTCCCGCGACCCGGATCCCACAGGCGGTCTTGGGGAGCACCGTACTCAGCCGTTGGGCAAACTCGCGCAATGTCAGCGGATAAGCCAGTGAGCCGACCCGACCGAAGCCCGTGCCGCCGATGACGTCCAGGGGTCCGACGTCGACCAGAGCGCATGCGCTGGCCAGGGCGTCACTGACACCAGGTGAGGCCACATCGGCATTGGTGTGCCCTACATACAGAGCGATGTGGTTCACGATCAGAGCGGTGACCGATGCACCTTTGGCGCTGCTGGTGGCCACGCTGTGCACACCGCGCAGCAGGAGTGGATGGTGAGTGACCAGCAGGTCTGCGCTGGCGGCACGTGCCTCATCGATCACTGCAAGGGTGGGATCAACGGCGAAGTGCACCAATGAGACCGGCTGATCCAGATCACCGCTGACCAGTCCGACCCGGTCCCATGAAGAGGCGGTGTGCGGCGGGTACAGCCGCTCGAGGGCAGCCACAACTTCGGCCAGCGGAAGGGGGATCACGCCACTCACGTGGGCTCCGAAGGGCTCGCATTGACGAGAGCAAGGTCGCCCACGGAAGACGGGCGAGTCTTAAACCTGGGCACATGACCTCCATGGGGTACCGACCTGCAAAGTACATCTTTGACAACCGTGTGGTGATCTTGAGCATCTCAGGATCCCCTCATGGGCTGGTGGCCGACGACCTTGGGGCTCGATCACCGTGTCGGACTCAGTAGTGGCGGTTCCTCACGCTGGCTGTGGCCAACGGCGTCCCGAAACTTCCTGTACAACACCTGCCTGCGCAGCGGGCCCTCCGGGACGTCTGGGTCGTGAAAGTCCTCGCCTGGGTCAGTTGTCATCCCGATACGCCACATCACCGCCTGCGAGCGCAGGTTCGTCGCCGCGGTCACCGCGAGGATCTCCGACAGACCAGCCGTAGCGAAGCCGTACTTGAGGGCGATCGTCGCCGCCTCCGTGGCGTAACCGTGTCCCCACGCAGCCCTGGCGAGCCGCCAACCTGCTTCCACGCCCGAGAAGGGCATCCTGTCTTCTACTGTGTCCAACCCGCTGAACCCGATGAACTCTGAGGTTGCGCGGACCTCCACAGCCCAGAAGCCAAAGCCATTGTGGTCCAGGTCGTGCTGAAAGCTGCTGACCGAGGCTGCGGCGTCCTCGGCGCTCAGTGCTGGACCGAGATACTCGCGGACCTCTGGGTCGACGTTCATCGCTGCCCACGGTGCAAGGTCGGACTCTCGCCAGTCCCGCAGAACGAGCCGCTCACTGCTGATTTCCACCATTTGGTCAGACTCCCATATCACCTGCGTTACCCACTTCGCGGGACACGGTGACCGAGCACGGCCTGCTCAGGCCTGGGCCTGGCCTACTGCCTTCTTCACCAGCAGGACGGGCAGGATCAGGTCCGCGAGCAAGGCCGCCAGCCAGACGATGACGATGGCAAGCAACCATGTCTTGGCGCCATTGATCTGCAGGCCACTTGAGATCCACGTGGTGATGAGCAAGCCGAGGAAGGTAGTCACCAGCGCGACCCCTCCACGCAAAGCTGGCACGCTGGTCATGGCAATCTTTGTCACTAACGGATCGGCAACCACCTCAACCACGGTGAAGATGAGCACGGCGACGACGAAGGCGGGGCCCGTAATAGTCATTCCGCTGAGAGTCCAAGCGGCCACAACCAGGCCGATGGCATTGGCTAGCAGATGGATCCCAACTCGGATGAGCATCCTAATCACCTTGGCATGATATTGCAGCCTCGGTGCAACAAACCACCCTTGAAGGCAATAAGACGTCTGCCAGGGGGCCCGATCTATCAGGTGGCAACGCCGCCAATTCTCAGCCGAGAACCTCAACTGTCCGCGTAGTCCCGTCCTTATCTGCGTTCCGTCCCTCGANNCGGACTTACCGCACTGACGGAGCCGTCACTGGGGCCAGACTCACATCTGAGCGCCTTCGCGAAGGTGTGTCTACGCCTCAGAGCGCACTGGACAAGCGCACTCGCCAGCGCGTGCCGCCCGCGCGGACGGGGCCGTGCGCGCGGGCGGCACGGTTAGACACCAACCACCTCGCGCGCGTCGCGCGCGAGGTCGTCGGCCTCTCGCGAGTAGTTCGGATCGGTGGTCAGCCGGCTGTGCCCGGCGCCATAGAGGAAGTAGATCCCGAGCCCGATGGCCATCCAGACGACGAAGCGGACCCAGGTCGCGGCTGGCAGGTTCAACATCAGGTAGAACGAGGTCAGGATCGCCAGGATCGGCACAACGGGAACCCAGGGGCAGCGAAACGGGCGCTCAAGGTCTGGGCGTTTGTGTCGCAACACCAGGACGCCGATGGCCACCAGGATGAACGCGAACAGGGTACCGATGTTGACCAGCTCGGCGAGCTCGGACAATGACACGAACGTCGAGATCAGGGCCACGACGACGCCAGTGGTAACGGTTGTGCGGACAGGCGTGCCGGTGCGCTCGTTCACTTTCGAGAAGACGGGGGGCAGCAACCGGTCCCGGCTCATCGCAAAGAAGACGCGGCTCTGGCCCAGCATCATGATCATCATCACGGTTGTCAGACCGATCAGCGCGCCGATCGAAATCACGGTGGCGAACCCGGGCTGGCCCACCGACCGGAACGCCGCGGCGAGCGGGGCATCGACCTTAATCTGGGTGTACTTGACCATGCCGGTGATGACCAGCGAGACGGCGACATACAAGGTTGTGCAGATCGCCAGCGAGCCGAGGATACCGATCGGAATGTCCCGCTGCGGATTCTTCGTCTCTTCGGCCGCCGTAGCGACGATGTCGAATCCGATGAATGCGAAGAACACCAGCGCCGCGCCGGTGAAGATACCGGTGATTCCGAACGACCCAGGAGCGAATCCGAGATCCTGCAGTAGCGATGGCACGCTCACGGCTCCGGCGGCGGGCCTGGAACCGGACGGGGGGATGAAGGGGTGGTAGTTCGCCGTCTTGATGTAGAAACAGCCGGCGACGATGACGAAGAGCACGACGGCGATCTTGATAGTCACCATCACCAGGTTGACCCGTGAGGAGACTTTGATGCCGAAGCAGATCACGCCCGTGAGGATCAGGACGATCGTGGCTGCGACTAGATTGTGCCCATCCCCATAGGCAAAGGCCGGGATAGTGATGCCCGCCTGCTGCATCACATCGGCGAAGTATGTCGACCATCCGACTGCGACCGTGCTAGCGCCGAGGGCAAGCTCGAGGATGAGGTCCCAGCCGATGATCCAAGCCGTCAGTTCACC
>PMJN01000256.1:11281-12120 GCA_003157445.1 Micrococcales bacterium | reverse complement strand
CTGCACTCACACTCGGATTGGTCCGACGGCGGGTCATCCATCCAGGAGATGGCTGTGACGGCGATGGACCTCGGGCACGAGTATCTAGTGCTGACCGATCACTCGCCGCGGCTGAAGATCGCGAACGGTCTTTCATCAGAACGCCTTATGAAACAGCTGCGGGTGGTCGAAGACATCAACTCCGCTATAGGCCAGTTCCACCTGCTCAAGGGCATAGAGGTCGACATCCTCGACGATGGTGGGTTGGATCAAAGTGACCAGATGCTCGCGCAGTTGGACCTTCGGGTGGCCTCAGTCCACTCCAAGCTCGCGATGTCGGCAGCACCGATGACCGCCCGGATGATCGCCGCCGTACAGAACCCGCAAAGCAATATCCTCGGTCACTGCACCGGGCGACTGGTGGAAGGCTCACGCGGGACTCGGGACCAGAGCTCCTTCGACGCCGCCGCGGTGTTCGAGGCCTGCGCCGCTCATGACGTCGCTGTGGAGATCAATGCACGTCCGGAGCGCTGCGACCCACCCGACGAGCTCGTGCTGGCGGCGCGCGATGCCGGGTGTCTGTTCGCGATCGACAGTGACGCGCACGCGCCGGGGCAGCTGGACTTCCAGATCTACGGATGCGCCCGCGCCGAACAGATCGGGGTGCCCGTGGAAAGGATCGTGAACACCTGGCACCTGGACCGCCTGCTCGCGTGGGCCAACCCGGCCCCAAGCGGCACCCGCTTTGGAGATTGAGCGCCCTCTCCCATATGCTTCCCTAGTCCTCGACGGATCCGAGCTGCTGCTCGCTAGCGGCGAGGGGTCCGGGTGAGCAGATCCGGGTCCCCATCGTCTAGCGG
>PMJN01000256.1:0-11227 GCA_003157445.1 Micrococcales bacterium | reverse complement strand
TCGACCCCGCCCCTGGCCACCACAAACCCGCAGGTCAGAGCCCTGGCCCGCGGGTTTCGTCGTCTCTGAGAGCCGGTTTGCTAACAGATTGCTAACCGCAGCCCGCTCGATCGCCCCCGCGAAGACGTCCGCGACACCGGAGGCGGACTCGCGCAGGACATGGGTATAGACCGGGAGAGTCACCGCCGAGTCGGAATGTCCGAGGCGGTTCGCCACCACGTGAACTGGCACGCCCTCAAGGAAACTGACAGGTGCATCGCATGAAGGTGGCGCAGGTCATGAAGCCGGATAATCGGCCGCTGATGCTCGGGTCGTGCCAGCGGCTCGGCGGGGTGACTGTGCCTGGCCGGTGTCGTCGGGCTGTTGTGTGCCTCGATGAGCTTCGGCACCAGCCGGGTCAGCGTGTCCGGGTACAGGGGACGACTCAACTGGGAGGTGAACACCAGATCGGAGACATGCCACTCCGGGTCTGCGAGCTAGCGGTCGGCGGCCTGGGCCAGTCGGTGCTTCTCGAGGACCCGCCGTGTCCCGGGGTCGATTGCGACGACCCGGCTCCGGCCACCCTTGGTGATCCCGTCGATGCTTTCGCCGTCGACCACACCGGTCCGAATGATGTCCTCCTGGAGGTCAAGGTCGGACCACCGCAGGTGCAGCAGCTCTCCCCTTCGGGCTCCGGTGAACGCCGCGACCCGGTAGAAGGCATGAAGTCGATGGCCCGAGATGGACTCCAGGAAGACGTCCAGGTCCGACGCCGTCCACATACTCCGGGTGACGCGCCAGGTCTCCTTCAACAACTTCGCGAGCAGCGCCGGGTTCGAGGCCAGGATGCCGTCAATCAGCACGGCGTTGTTCAGCGCTTTCCTCAGAGAGCGCTGCACGTGACGGACCGTCGCAACCGCCAAAGGCTTCCCTTACGGCCACCCGACTTGAGAAGGTCCGCGTAGAGCCTCGACAACGTCGCTGGCTTGACCGCCTGCAGGCGCATTCGGCCAATGTGCGGCAGCACGTAGCGGCGCAGGTCGTCCCGGTAGCCGGCCCAGGTCTTGGGTTTGACCGAGGCAGCGGGACCGGCTCCGCACACCTGGACGCGCCGCCACGCTTGCTTCGCCGGCCCCATACGAGGTCGACGGCCTTGACTACTTCGCCGGCAGGGACGAGGACGATGTCGATGACACCGGGCTGTTCCTCACCGACAAAGCCGCGGCGAGGAAGAAGCTGGACCAGGACCGGGAGGACATCCTCGCCGCGTCGCCGGACGTAGCGGCCAGGGAGATCGAGTCGACACTCACGCCGCCAGATGCGGCCCGCCAGGTCGAGAACAGCGAGTTTCACGAGTTCTTTCTGTCCTGACACAGAATGGGCTGGCCCCGGGCAGCCAGGAATGGTGGGACGACAACTGCATGCTCAAGCCGTGGGGATTCGACCTCGCCGACATCGCCGTCCAGGTCCTGCTCCTGTACGGCGAGCAGGACGTGTTCGTGTCGACCGGCCACGGCGAACGGCTGGCTCAGCACATTCCCGGCGTCGAAGCCCGGCTGCTCGACGATGTTGGTCACGCCACGCTGGTGAATCACGTACCCGAAAGCCTTGCCTGGCTGTCAGAACACCTGTAGCGCCAGCACGCTCATCGCTAGATCCGGTCCTATTTGTCGACGTCCATGCGGCTAGCTGAGACTCCTGGAGGTCAGATCGTCTTGCGGTCGTGAGTAATACCCGGGTAGCATCGTAGTATGAAACTCAGCGTGAGCCTGCCGGAGGCGGACGTAGCCATTCTGGACGAGTACGCCCACACCTCAGGTCTACCGTCTCGTTCCGCGGCCTTGCAGCACGCGATCCAACTGCTTCGTCACGCTGATCTCGAGCAGGATTACGCATCAGCTTGGGACGAATGGGAGTCATCAGGCGATCGGGCGTTGTGGGAAGCCACGGCAGCCGACGGGCTCGCCGATGCAGCGCGGTGAGGTACGTCTGATTGACCTCGAGCCGGCGCGAGGCAGTGAAGCCAACAAACGCCGGCCCGCGATCCTCGTAAGCAACGACCGGGCCAACGCCACCGCCGACCGGCTTGGGCGCGGTGTCGTGACCGTCGTACCCGTGACCAGCAACATCGCCCGCGTCTTCCCGTTTCAGGTGCTTCTCCGAGCCAACGCAACCGGCCTACGCGTCGACTCAAAAGCACAAGCCGAGCAGGTGCGTTCGGTGACCGTCGAACGCATCGGGCCTGTTCTGGGTCGGGTACCCGCCCAGGTCATGGCGGAGGTGGACGAGGCCCTCCGCCTACACCTGCAGCTGTAGTGAACAGGCCACACCTGCAGTGAAGGGGATGTCCGGCGGCCGGGACGAAGCGCCGCCGGGCTCCAGTTTGCTAACGGTTTTGCTAACACGAGCTCCGGAATCACCGGACTGCAAACGATGAAATCCCTTCTCCTGAGCAGGGATTCGGCGCAGGACTACCTCTCCGGACAGACAATTTCGGCCTGGAGATCGGGAGGTCGGCGGTTCGACTCCGCCCTGGCCGCCAGCCATAGCTGCAGGTCGGACCACTTCTGACCTGTAGTTTTGGCTCTCCGGCGGCACGCCTTCTGTGCCGTTGACCGACCACGATTGACCGAACATTGACATGACCGTGAATAGATGAATAGCCAGGTCATGATCCCTGCGTGGCGTTCGTTGCGTTCGAGGCGCTAGCCGATCACGACCGCGGACGCAGCATCTGGGTCACGCGCTCTCGACTCAGCCTCGCCCGGACCTTCGCCAGGGCCGAACCAGCACGTCGGGACAGCCCTGCCATTGATGCTCACCGGACTTCATCGCCGATCGTGACTTTGGCCCCGGCGAGTTCGATCAGGCCGACGCCGGCCAGGGTCCCGGGAGTGTGCGCCCCGGGACGGCCGTGTCCGTCCGCCAGGGTGCAGGTCACCTCGACGGCGACCCTGGCCGTGAACGTGTAAGCCTCGCCCGTGGAGAGCCATCCTTGACGGCGTGTTCCATCCGGCCAGATCAGTTCGGCGTGCGCCCAGGATGTGTCGCCGGTCGAGGGTCCAGGCGGTCGAGGCCTCGACCGGGATACTGCAGCGAGCACCCCACGGCGGACAGGACTGATCGCCAGTACGCGTCCCACGAGGGGCAGCATCGCGCGGACAACCCGGCCGCTGGGTAGCTCGTTGGATGCCGCGATGACATTNNCTCGATGCGTCCATCGACATAGCGGCGCCCTCCGCCGGCCATCGCATTCATGACGCTGGCGACAACGGCGGGGCCGACGCCGTCCACGAAGGGCATCGCGGCCACTCGGGCAGCTGCGGCTGGGCCATGTTCCCCGCGTACTGCGAGAACAACCGCTTCGGTCGCCGCGACTCCGAAGCCTGCTCCTGTCACGAGAACACAACCGGCCTCACGCGCCTGCCGATCAAGGCTGAGGAGGGCCATGACCGGATCCAGTTCGTTGGCCAGATCCACGTAGTGCACTCCGTGACGAAGACACTCTCGGGCGGTCGTTCCCGTCCCACTGAACGGTCCAGCCGTGTTGATCAAGACGCCGGGCGCTCGCTGGGCCAAAGCCGAGGCAAGAGCTTCGTCGCCCTCCAGCACCAGACTCTCCGCGCCGGGCGCCGCCTGCTCAACGACAGCCAGCAGCCGTGTCTTATCACGTCCCACCAGAACAACCCGTCGGCCACGGCGGACAAGTTCGGCGGCTATAGCGCGCCCGGCGCGCCCACTTGCGCCTCGTATCCAGATCTCCATTGCAATTACGTTACGCTACGTACAGTATGTGCGCCAGTCTCAGACGTATACCGGCGCCTTTGGATGACAAAATGCCGGTCCTCATGCCAATAGCACACAGTTCAGAGCCGATTTCCGACGAACATAACAACCCGGAGCACCACCATCCACCCGACACCATCGACTGCCTATCCTGGGGCAACATGGGCGCAGCCGGCCACGGTTAAGGCGCCCGCAGAGTTCAGCGCGAAAAGGTCACCCGTCCGACTCGCGGAGTCGGATACAGACCGCTATCTGCAGCCCGCTGCCGATACCCTTCGCGGTATGGCCATCCCGTCGTCTTCCGCAAGACGAGACCCTGCCAGATCCAGAAAGTCCGGGCGTCCTCGCAACCCAGCAACTGATGGCGCCATCCTGGATGCCTGTATCGATCAGCTGGATCAGGTCGGGTACCGCGCTCTGAGTCTCGCCGAAGTGGCTCGATCAGCGGGCGTGGGCAAGCCAACCTTGTACCGACGCTGGTCTTCAAAGCCCGAACTCGTGATTGCCACACTGCTGCACCGCTATGGCGACCAGCCTGTGCCGGACACGGGATCGCTCAGAGGTGATCTCATAGAAGCGCAGCGGCACGCTACACAACTGCTCAGCGACCCTTCTACCGTTCACGTGTTGGTTGCCTTGCTCGCTGACTTGTCCCTCGAACCGGACCTAGATCAGCTATGGCGACGACTGTTCCTGGCCCCACGCCGAGCAAGCTTCGAGGCAGCTCTGCAGCGTGCCCGCGAACGCGGCGAATGGCGAAGCGACCTCAGCACCACGTGGGCAGCCGACTGGCTGACTGGGCCGCTGCTGTCTCACGTCCTGTTCTCCCGCGGCCGGCTCGGCCGACGCGACATCGAGCAGTCGGTCGACCGATTCATAGCGGCCTTTTCGCACATTTGATCCATGCTCTTACATCGTGCTCTGGGAGCAGGTACTGTCATTCCAATACGTGACGTCCCGTAATGAAATCGGAGATTGACATGAGACATGATGTGGAGTTCTCAAGCGAAGGCACAACCTGCGCCGGCTGGCTTTACCCGGCTGCCGGGAACGACGGTGCAGGACCTGCCATCGTCATGGCGCACGGGTTCGGAGGCGTACGTGGCATGGACCTGCCCCCCTTCGCCGAGCATTTCGCCAGCGCTGGCTTCACCACGTTGCTCTTCGACTACCGCTACTTCGGTGACTCTGCCGGGACGCCGCGCCAGCGGCTCTCCCCAAACGCACAACTTGAGGACTTCCGGAACGCAATCACCTGGTTATCGGCGTGCGACGGCGTCGATCCGGAGCGCATCGGGGGCTGGGGCACCTCATTCAGCGGAGCTCATATGCTGCACCTGGCGGCTTTCGAGGGCAGGTTCAAAGCAGTTGTCGCTCAGGTCCCGGCCGCGTCGGCCTGGGACAATGTGAAGCGGTTCTTGGACGCGGAGTCCTTTGCCAGCCTGCGGAGAACACTCGCACAGGAACGATCCGCTCAATACAACGGTGAAGCAGTCGCCTACCTGCCCATCGCCGCACCCGCGGGGCAGCTATGCGCCCTGCCGGACACTGAGACCTACACGAGCCTGTTGAAGGCGGAGGCGGAAACGCCTGCCTTCCGCAACCGGATAACGCTGCTGTCGATGGAGGAGATCCTGACTTACACCCCGGCCTACACCGCGTCACTGATCGACCAAACGCCGTTGCTGATGATTCTCGCCGATCGAGACACTCTCACACCGGTCGATCTCGCTTTGGACGCCTTCGCTCAGGTCAGTTCGCCGAAGGAGCTGCTCCGGCTCGACGTGGCGCACCACGGCGTGTACGAGGAGCCGGCCCTGAGCACAGCCGCGTCACGTGCGGTCGACTGGTTCAGCAAGTATTTGTGATGCCCCCCGGAGCGCCACGTAGGCGACGGCGATAATCACGCCTGGATCTCGTGTGAAGGACAGACATCAGCTTGGCCGCCAGTCCATCGGAAGCGTCCGGCTAACATGCGTCATACAGAGGCGGCGCGGCCCGGAATCGATGCGGCTGGTCGCCAGCGACTGTCCGCCCGCACGTCTGTCGTGTTTCGCCCGTGCCAGGAGTGTCATGACCAACCTCGTCGATCCTGACACGGCCTGGTTCCCTCGAGGATGACCTATTCGTACTTGTCCGACCTTGTCCGACTGAAGATCGGAAGGTCGGCGGTTCGACCCCGCCCCTGGCCAGTCCGATTGGATCCTCGCCGCCTACTCGGCGCTGGGCACCCTGCTCAATGCGGCCTCCCGTAGCCCCGTCGAAATGCCCTGATGGTGCCAAACTTCACTCAGCCTGGCGGCGTCGTGTGCCTGCGTGGCCGTCTTTGGAAACAAAGAGTGACCCCGCCCCTGCGACCAGCCGGCGTTGACCGATAACCGGGCGGAACGCGCGCCAGAGGGAGCGTGCTCAGGAGGTCAGAGGCGCGTCCCTCGGTCCCCGGTTATAGCAGCCCTTGCATCGGCCGAGCGAGCTCTTGGCGACCGCTGAAGGATCACTCGATGTCTGCCCATCGGCGTGGAGTCCTCGTCCGCGCAGTCGATGACCATGTCTGCGCCCAAGCCCCTGACCAGGTCCTCGTGCGCGACCAGCGCGCGGCCAGGTCAATCCAGATCCCGTCGACTAACGCCTCGGTCAGTTGGCCGAAAGCTTCGAAGGCGCCTTCGTCGGTTCCTTCCTCCCCTGGCTCATACGCCCGCGAGGAACTACCACAGCGACTTCGGTCGAACCTCCCCGCCGAGGGCTACGCCCCGGTGCGGCTACCATCTGCCTGTGCGGCAATTCGTTTCTCAAGGGCGTCGCCCGCAGGCTCTCCGGCGCTCAGCAGGCGCAACACCTGAATGACCGGCTGCAGATCCACGCCGACGCTTACGGCGTCGAGATCTACGTAGAGCCGTTCCTCCACGGCGCGGACAGCGGCCTCCATCTCGCGCCCGGCGTAGGTCAGCGACAGCGTGACCTGCCGTCGATCCTCCGCTGCAACAACCCGCTCAACGAGGCCGGCGCCGACCAGCCGATCGACCAACCGGCTCGGGTTGCTGCCACTTTCGCACACCAGAAGCTCGCCCAGCCCGGTCAGGGACAGCGGTCCGTGATCCCCCAGGATTCGCAAGACCTCGGACTGGGAGGGGGTCAGCCTGATCGCCCGAAGCTCCTGCGTGAGCCGGCGACTGCCCTCCCGCTGTGCGGCGAGCACGAGATAGCGGACCAGCTCGGCCTGCCTCACGACGCAAACCTTGCTTCGAGCGCCTGCGCGAGCAGCGATGCCGCCGCCGGATCATGGGCAGCCAGAATCACCAGATCTGGATACATCCGGTGGAGCTGGTTGACCTCGTGTGTGGACTCCAGCAGCGCCCGACGTTCGCCAACCCCTGGCACGCGTCCGGCAGTGAGCTTCTCAAGGTCGTAGGTCAGATCCCCCACGAACAAGATGGGAGCCATCCCCTCCTGCCGTAACAGCATTGAGAGCGAACCGGGGGTGTGTCCCGGAGTTGGCACGAGAAGGAGACTGCCGTCGCCGAAGACGTCATGTGCCGCAGCGAACGGAGAGATCGTCACATCGTCCACCGCGGCGAAAGTCACCTGAGTCCACCGCAGTCCGGGAAGGTTGATGTGCCGCTCGAGCAGGCCGTTGACCTCGGGGCATTGGGTGTCGAGCCCGGCCCATTCCCTGGCGCTCACCAGGATCTCGGCCTGGCCCAGCTCGGCCAGGCCGCCGATGTGATCCTGGTGAAGATGCGAGAGCACCACCGTGCACACCTGGTGTGGCTCATAGCCGATCCCGCGCAGCTGCTCGGTTAACGTCTCCTCTGGCCGGATCGTGAAACGCGCCAGCCGAGCGTAGAGATGGCCGCTAAGACCCTTCGGAAAGTAGTGCGGATCGGTCACCGAGTCTCGATCTTGGCCTGTGTCGAACAGCACCAACCCCCGCTCATGCTCGATCACATAGACGTTGATCGGGCGTGGCGCTGTCCACTTTCGCGAGGTCATCAGCCACCACATGAGTGGCGAACCGGTCGAATCCGCGTGCTGAGGCCTGATCCGCACAGTCCCGGTGCTCACTACGGACACTCTCTGTATTGGGCGTATAGCACTATTCATAATTCATATGATACAACATCTATGTCGTATCATATGAATCACGTCGAAGTCCGTGCCTGAAGTGGCGGGACCACAACCACCGTCGCCCTGGAGGCTGAGTCGCTGCGGCTATGGTGAAGAACGTCAGCCCGCAGCGCCCGCTCCTCGGCCCTGTTCGCTGAACGCAGCATGTACTGAGACCGGAATTGGAAAGGAAACTTGTGCGGCTGCTACTCATCAGGCACGGACAGACCACTTCGAACGTCCTGCACCTGCTCGATACCACCATGCCCGGAGCGGCTCTGACCGACGTGGGCGTGAAACAGGCTGATGCGTTGGTCGGTGCCTTATCTGATGAGTCGATCGATGTGCTCATGGCCTCGACGCTGTTGCGAGCCCAGCAGACGGCGACCCCGCTGGCATTAGCGCGTGCTCTGCCGATGGGCATCCGCGACGGCATCCGCGAGATCGGTGCCGGCGAGCTGGAAATGCGTGGGGACATTGCCGCAAGCGAGCGGTACCAGGCGACCGCCTTGGACTGGGCAGCCGGTGAGCTCGATTCTGTGATCGAGGGTGCCGGAGGGGGCGCTGACATGTTGGCGGCCTTCGACGAGGTCGTCGCCGAGGCGGAGTCATCGGGGGCAGCCACCGCCGCGCTGGTTAGCCACGGGGCGGCCATCGTGACCTGGGCTGCGTCACGAGCGACCAACGTCGACGCTGCCTTCGCAGCCGAAAACCCTTTGGCAAACACCGGGATCGTGATCCTGGAGGGTAGCAACGCGGCCCAGTGGCTGGCTTTGTCCTGGAGCGGCAAACCCATACCTGTCAAACAGTTGTACTGAATAGGGTCTTCATACCAGCACAGCGCCACCGTCGACAGTGATGATCGATCCTGTCGCGAAGCCCTGATTCATCAGGAACAAGAACGCCTCAGCGATATCCTCAGGCTCACCGACGCGGCCGACGGGGATCGAGCCGGCGACGGAGGCATACATCTGCTCACGCTCAGCTGCGGGCATCCGCGCCCACAGTGGGGTGCGAACGACGCCAGGCGAGACGGCATTGACGCGAATTGGAGCCAGCTCGACCGCAAGTGCCCGGGTCAATGACTCGACGGCGCCACAGATACTGGCACCCACGGACCATCCCGCACCCGCCCGGTCAGCGGCGATGCCGGTACTGAGCACGATCGATCCGCCTGGACGGATCCTCGGTGCGGCAGCCTTGACCGCGCAGAGGGTTCCGAAGTAGCGCAGGGTGAAGAAACCTTGTGCCAGCCCGATATCCATCGACTTCAGCTCCATGAGCTGCAGAGCTTCTCCAGCGGTAAAGACCAAGTGGTCGAGTTCCCCCATCCGTTCGAATAACGCCTCCACCTGGGCTGAGTCGCTCAGGTCTGCGACTTCTCCCGAGGCGTTGCCAGGCAGCACCACAAGTGCGCGGCGCACGTTGGACGAATTGCTGGACACGACGGTGACCGCCGCGCCTTGTTGTGCAGCGGCTTGGGCGGTGGCCAAGCCTATGCCCGATGTTCCCCCCAGGACGACGACATGTTGGCCGTGCAGTGACATGGTGCTGCTCCTTTCGTCGGTGAGCACCGCGCCGCGTGCGATAGCAGCCACGAGTGTGCGGCGCCAAGAAACCGGCGACGGCGCCCGGATACAGATCCCGGACGCCGCCACCGTTCCAAGCTGGGTTAGCTGATGACGGCGCGCGGGTGCGCAACACGCTCTCGCAACCGGTTCACTCGCAGACTCGCGACATCACGGGTGGCTGACTCGAGCAGCTGGGCTAACATCCCGGACTGCGTGAACGCATGGGTCACCGTGGTGCCGCCCCGGCTCTGGGCCAGTTGCCAGGTGCCTTGCTCGGTCAGGCCGGGGATTCGGATCGTTATCGCGACTTCGCTCTGGCTGATCCGGTCGTATACGAGCTCACCGCGCAGAAGCCCTCTGACCCGAATCGGATTCGGCTTCCCGACCGTGGCGGTCCCTTCTGCAAAGACCTCACTGAACGCCGGGTTCCACTCGGGCAGTGCCGCGGGGTCAAGCAGGATCGCGAGAATCTCACTGGCCTGTGCCTCGATATGCACCGTGTCTTGTCTGGAAACGCTCATCAGAAATCGATCCCTCCGTTGGCGTGGACGACAGTTGCGTTGATGTACCTGGCCGCGTCACTGGCCAGGAAGGTGGCGATGCCGGCTATCTCCTCCGGCTTGGCGCCACCGCCCAGGATCTTGGCCAGCTTGACCTGCTGGATCTCAGGGGTCAGTCGAGCACCCATGCCAACATCGATCAGGCCAGCGGCCAGCACACAGGCGCTGATGCCGCGGCCGGCATACTCCTGCGCCACCGAACGGGCCAGTCCGTCAAGCCCAGACTTGCTCGCCGCATAGTTTGCCTGCCCGGCGTTGCCCATCACGGCAGAGATCGACGAGATGTACACCAACCGGCCGCCGCGATGACGCAGCATCTTGCGGATCGCGTGTTTTGACAACAGAAAGGCTCCGCGCAGGTTGACGTCCTGCACAGCCTGCCAGTCGTCCAGCGACATCTTCACGAGCAGGCCGTCGCGCGTGATAGACGCGTTATGAATGACCGCCTGCGGACCGCCGAGCTGGGCTGCTTCGGCGGCCAGCTGTTCACTGGTTGACTCTTCGGCGATGCTGCCCTTCACCGGTATCAGTCGGTCAGCGCCGACCTCAGTGACACGCTGATTGAGCAGATCACCGGAGGTGGCGTAGTTGGCGATCACCGTGTCACCCTGGGCCAGCAGTGCCTCGGTGATGTGCCAACCCAATCCCGAACCGGCACCCGTCACGATGACAACGCGGCCGGTCATCGGGTCACCATCGCGTTGGCAGGCGCAGGAGTCCGCCACGCGAACACCTGACGCGCCGCTTCCAGACAACCGGGCGCTGAGACCGGCCGAGCTGTCCGTCGGGCGAAGCGAAGGTTGGCCTCAACGACCCCGTCGTCCATGATCAGTGCGGGCAACAGGGCCTCAGGGGTCGTCCGAACCATCTCGGCAGCGCAGGCCACGAAGTTCCTGCCGTGGGTAGCCAGCGTCTCGGGAAGCCAGTCAAGGACCGGCACCGCCAACTCCAGGAGCACATCGGACTCGAAGACACTCTCGAACCGGTCGAGCTCGGTGGCCACCTCCTGCCGATACACGCTCACGGTGGCCGGCCGCTGCTCGAGCACGACCAGCAACGGGTGGCCGGCGGCGAGGCGCTGGAGCAGTGCCTGCTGTTCCTCGCCGCTCGGCCATAGCCCGCACAGCAACCACTCGCCGGGTCCTCGATGGCTCCAGCGCAGCCGTGCGGGTCCGTCCAGGACGACGGTCACCTCGCCATCGCTAAGCACGGCTGCGCTCGTCTGTG
>PMJN01000299.1 GCA_003157445.1 Micrococcales bacterium | reverse complement strand
CGCCGCGCCGACGTCGGGCCTGGGCTGGTTGGCCCAGGTCAGCGCATTGGCCCGGCCGTCGATGTACATCTGCGCGATGATGGGTGCGCTGGTATCGGGGTCGATCGCCCAGCCACGGGCGCTGACCTTGCCGGGTCCGGTGGTGAGCCCGTCGAGCGAACCGATGGGGTCGTTGGGGCTGGCTACGGTGACGGAGTGGCAGGCGAGCTGGGTGCTGGCGCCGGGGCCGGTGTTGATGGCGTACAGGCAGACCGTGTGCGGGCCGGCTGTGGTTGCCATCGTCAGGTTGTAGCCGTGGTTGGGACCGTATGAGGGCAGCGCCGCGCCGACGTCGGGCCTGGGCTGGTTGGCCCAGGTCAGCGCATTGGCCCGGCCGTCGATGTACATCTGGACCATGATGGGTCCGGTGGTATCGGGGTCGATCGCCCAGCCGCCGGCCGTGACCTTGTCGGGTCCGGTCGACACGGTGTCGACCGAACCGAAGGGGCTGCCCCGTTCGAGATGCTGCCACGCCATGGCGGACACATTTTCGACCGTCGTGATCCCATAGCTCATGCTGGGGTCCCCCGATGTCAGCACCGCGATCACGTAGTCGCGTGTGGCGCTGCTGACATGGCCGATGCTGTTGATCTCCCAGCCGTCGCTGCGGGGGAGCCATCCGTTCTTCAGCGCCACCGTCGCACTGGCCGGGACACCACCGGACACACCCCATTTCTGGGATGGGGTCACCGCGCGCATCAACGACTCCTCGTACCCGCGACTGGCCTCTGAGAGCACGGCGTTCGGGTAGGCGACCGTCCGGAGCAGACTCACCTGGTCGGGTGCGTTCGTCGATGTCAGGCCCCAGTACCCGTCCGAGCCCGGGGTCGTCGACGGCATTCCGACCTTGGTCATGAACGCCCCTACGGCGGGGCCCTGGCCGACGTCGTTCCACAGTGCGGTTGCCGCGTTGTTGTCACTCTGCTCGATCATCGAGGTGGCAAGGGAGCCCTCTGTGGGGGTCAGTGACCGGTGCGCATCCTGTGCCTGACGCAGCAACGTCCCCAGGATTGCCACTTTCACGATGCTTGCGGTCACGTACTGGGTGCCTGCGTTGTAGGAGTAGGTCGACCCCGAGGTCGCGTCGAACACCGCCACTGAGACCCGCCCCGACCTGGTCGCCAGGTAGGACTGGAGCTCGGCGGCGAACGGGAACGGCGCGCCCGCCCCCGGAACGGCCGGGGCTGTGAGCGGGTGCTGCTGTGTGCTGATGACCAGGCTGATGGCGATGAACCCGTCGAACCGGTCGGTGGAGACCACCCCTGCCGGTGTCGGGCCATTGGACAGCGCGCCGAACTGGACCCCGTTCACGGGCACCTGCCCGCAGGAGACGTCCCCGTTCTGACCGCCGCTGACCGGGGCTGTAGTGCGCGAGTCCGTGACCCGGTATGCCGTTGCCAGAGAGACTCCGGCCGGCAGTGGGGTCGCGGGCGCTGGTGTGGTGGCGGGGTTCAGGATGATGCGCAGGGCGCCCACGTCGGCACAGGTCACCGTGACCACTCGTGATGCTGAAGTTGGGGACGGTGAGCCGGAGGGAGGCGCTGAAGGTGCCCGCGGTGAGGTGGACGGAAGTGCTGCGGCCGGGGTGACCGCGAACAGCGAAGCTGTGAAGAGCGACGTGGTTAGGACCAGCGCCCCCGAGATGGCGGTGGTGAGCACAGAATGCATGCGTACTGCCCGCGCAGGGCTGGAGGGCAAGTCAACACGACTGGCGGAACTCTTGTGTCGAGGTGCTGGATCTTCTGTGCCGGCGCCGATGGCCATCTGTCTGCTCCCCCAATTACTTTACCGAGGCGGCTGCGTGGCCACCCTGCTGTTCAGGGAAACTCAGGATCGCACAACAGAGGCGGGAAACGGAGCCGCCGAGCCGTTATTGTGGCGCTTGTTTTGTTGGTCGCCTGCGCGCTTACCGAGGGAGCAAAGGTGAACCTCCGCGCCTAATGGACGGGGGGTGACACCCGCCAAACCAGCACTCAAATGGGCGCTGACTCTCACATGCAGCCGGCCTCAACATCAGTGAGCGGTCAGTGCTCACGCGTGCAGCAAGTTCTTCAGAGCCACCATTGTCAAGCCGAAGACGGCACTGACCGCCGTCGAGACCAGTAGACGCCAGCCTGCCAACCCGCTGGCTCGCGAGGCGCTCCACCCAGCACCTACTAACAGCGCGGTCGCAACGGCCAAGGAGAGGTTGATAGCGATAAAGACCGACTCACCCAATGCCCCTGCCAACAGCAGCGTGGCCAGGGGTATGAAGGACGCGCTGACCATTGGCCAGCCTTGCCCCAAGGTCGCCAGTATTCCCGACCAGCCCAGGGGCCTCTGCCTGACGGCATGGCGGGCAAGTACGTTTGCATAACTCTCTGCCACCCAGTACACGAGCACAGTTACGAGCACGCTGACGGCCACGAACAGCAGCTCTCCGCTGACCGAGGCGGCAGCAAGCGTGGCGGAGCAGACAACGAGGCCGTAGATCGCGGATGCGACCCCCCGTTCGTTCGGCGTTGCTTCCAGGTCGGCGCCACGTCGTCGTTTCTGGTCGTCCACAACGCTGAAACTACTCTCGATGCCTGCTGCAAATACGCAAGAGGAAGGACAAGCTCCTGTAGGTCCTTGCGGCGATGAGCCTCAGTGCTCACGGCCTCCTCCGGTAGCCTCGCGCGATGGGTGGCCTCCCGCCCGGTTGGGCGACCGACCTCGCTATCTGCGAGCACTCAGGCGCCACCGTCGAAGAACGCAGAGACCGTCTGCTTGTCCGTACGTTGCCGGCCAAGCACTTCCTGCAGGTCCCCCATACGCCCAGAGAGGTTGTGGGTCGGGACTCACGTATCGCCAGCTCATCGACCTGGGTGCACTGGGTAGAGCGCCACCAGCTCAAGGGGGGCTGTGCGATCTAGTCGCTGCCTCTGGCCCGTGCTCGACCTGCCGGGATCACCAATTCTTCGACGGTGCCTTTGGAGCCACACGAGAGGCGCGCTTGCACTTTGTTACCACTGGGTAGCATGATTAATGTTACCCACTGGTAACAGTGGGTAATGGCGCGGCCGCAACGGCCTCAATCTCAGCACGGAG